>JAFOJO010000013.1 GCA_017421325.1 Candidatus Saccharimonadota bacterium | reverse complement strand
TATATCTCCACTACTACCTACTGCATAGATACTATAGCCATTATTATCATTACAAAAGGCACTGAGTTTAGTATTACCTACATTATTATCCATTTGACCACCATGTAGACTAGTTTCATGTGCTATTGTGACTGCTGCATTTACCGTACATGAAGTAGAGAGAGTGAGGCTTATATTATCCGTACCGCTACTTACTTCGGCGGAGGAGTGAAGAGTAAAGCCAAAGATAAGGGCAACTGCAACAAGGAGAGGCAAAGAAACGACTAGAGTTTTTCTAAAGAAATGATAGAAGAATTCTGTGTAGCTATTTGTTTGAGTTTTATGGCTCATATATGTATTACCCTGTTTAATTATTTAGTCTTTGTGGTGCCACTTTGAGTAAACGGGGTTTTATACAAAAATGGCACCGCAAGGGGTGCAATTATCCAACAATTGTGCCAATAGCCCAACAGCGGACACCTCACGGCGCCATTTCTACTGTTAGGCCTATAATAAAATACTAAAAATGTTGGCACATTTTTCTATTGTTGAATAATTGCACTTTTATTATACCACACAAAAAAGATTAGCAACTATCAAATTGCTAATCTTTTTAAATAACTTAGAGTACGCCGAGGATGCCGCGGAGGGCGTAGGCGGTGTCTTCGTGGTTACGGACCGTGATGGTGTCGATGCCCATTTGTACTACTGGGTAATCATTGCCGCCAGGCTGAGTCATGTCGCCAAAGTAGAGAATATCTTCTTTTTTAACATTTAGTTCCTCTAGGAGGTGGGTTATACCGAAAACTTTATTCATGCCTGGAGTGATGGCGTTGATAGAGGTGGTGCCACCGATTTCGTATTCAAATTCTGGGGCGAGTTCGCGGCAACGGGCGCAGATGGCTTCGCGTTTTTTGCAATCTGGATCCCAAGCGTATTTTTCCTCGGTGCCGGCTTTTTGGCCGAGAGCAGAGAAAGTGACCTGAGAAAGGCGGTTTTCGATAATCTCGTCGCCGGGTTGGAGTTTATCTTCTTCCCAGTAGCCTAGCTCGCGGGCTGCATTTTCTATAGTTTCGGTAATTTTGGTAACTTGTTCCTCTGTAAGTGGATAATTATATACTTGAATCCAATCGTTTTTGGCGGTGTCGTAACGATAATATTGCGTTCCTTGGGCCACAAACAAGTGTAGGTGCGATAATTGCTCCGGAGTAGGGTGGGGGAGCCGGTCTACAATTTGAATAAGGAATTGGTCGAATTTTTGGCCCGAAATGGGACAAATTTCAAAATGGTCGAGACAACTAACCAATAAGTCGGCGATGTCGTCGGTGATTGGTGTTTTGGCCACGTTTAAAGTTTGATCTATGTCGAATGCTAATACTTTTTTCATATCTTCATTATAGCATGTTATAATGGAGGTATGAAAACTTATATCGTGGGCAATTGGAAGCTGAATTTTACAGTGGGGGAAGCTTCAATTTATCTTCATAAACTGCTAAAAGCAACGCCAAATTACCGAGATATTGACGTGATAGTGGCGCCACCGACTATAGCGTTGCAACCGCTGTCTTTGCAGATAGATAGACATAAAATGAAACTAGCAGCGCAAAACGGATTTTACCGGGATTATGGAGCGTTTACAGGGGAGACTTCATTCTCGCAGCTGAGGGGTATTGCAGACTATGCGATAATTGGGCATTCAGAGCGGCGCTATATCTTTAGGGAAGATGATAAAATGGTGGCGAAGAAGGTGGGGGCAGCCATCCGCAATAAAATTACCCCGATATTATGTATAGGCGAAACAGAGAGCGAGCGGGCATTTGGCGAAACTGCCGATGTAATTCGCGATCAGCTAAGTGGTGGCTTGTCGGAGGTGGGGGATGATGATATGGATAAGGTAATAATAGCGTATGAGCCAGTATGGGCGATATCTAGCGTAAAAGCGGCAAAACTAGCGACGCCAGACGAAATAGCTGAGGTGGTGAAATTGATTAGGGCGAACTTAAAAGAGATGTATGGCGAAAAAGTGGCTGAAAATACACCGGTGTTATTTGGTGGGAGCGTGAATCCGTCTAATGCAGGAGCGTATTTGACGGTGCCAGGGGTGAATGGCTTGCTGGCGGGTGGTTCTTCCTTGATATTAAGTGAGTTCGTTGATATAATTGAGACAGCTAAAAGAGTGAAATAATGAATAAAAAATACATGGATTTTGTCCCGTCTAGCGCGGTGAAAACACCGGATAAGGGGGTTGTGACGAAAAAACCGGCGTCACAAAAGCCGGCGCCGAGAGTGGTAAGGGCGGCAAAACCAAGGGTAGTACGCGAAGAATTAATAGTAAGAGAAGATAGGTTAGAAATAGATGCAGAGACTTTTTCTTTGAAAAAAGAGCCGAATTATGGGGTAGTAGAAGATTTTCGGCCGAAATTTGTTAAAACAGAGGTGGCGAAGCGGCCACTTTCGCGGGGGCATTTTGCAATGCAAAAGTCTGAACTTTCCGAAGCAAAGGCGGCAAAGGTGGCGGCAAAGAAAGCGGTTCGACCTGTGGAAAAACATGTGGAAAAGCCTGAAAAAACAGAGGAGAAAGCTGAAGACAGGTCTAAAATGAGGATTCCGAAATCGCCATTTATCAACCAGACGAAAGTAGCAAAAAGACCACTTTCGAAGAATATTTACGAGCGAACCATCGCGCCAACAGAAGAAAAGTCGACTGGTCCGGTGACGATTATTTCTAAGCCAGAAAAGGACGCCAAGGTGGGGCGGGTGGTGGCAATAATTTTGGCAATAATATTAGGGGCGGCAGCAGGAACGGTGGCGTTTCTATTACTACCGAAATAGTTTTTTTATGAAAAATCCGTTTATTAAATATTTGATGAGAGAGCAGAAGGAGAACATTTTTCATTCTTCGGCGTATGGCAAGGCGCAAAATGCAGGGGCGATAGGAGCGGCCTCTACGGAAAGTTTTGAAGAACGGATGAAGGTGGAGCGGAATCGGAAGATAGTACAGGGATATAATGATTCGCGAATCGTGAATGGGGCATATATGAATGGTCCAAAGGCAAAAAAGTATGTGCCGAAAGAGAAGAGGGAAGAGACGCTAAAAAAGACGTTAGCCGAGAAAAGTCAAGAAATTTCTAAAACGAATACTACGGCATCTGCGGTGAAAAAAACGTTTGCGCCGAATATTAAGCCGAATTTTGGAAAGTAAAAGAAAATCCCCGATAAAACAGGGGTTTTCTTCACTATGCCTTGACCTCCAAGGTGTAGTCTTAATATGGTGCGAGCAGAGAGGGGAGATCCCTCTGGTGCGGAGTAATAGGTGAAGTTCGGAAACTATATATAGAATATGTTAGTGCTGTTTCCACTGTATAGAATTAAATTCCACAAATAATAAACAAAATCAAAGAATAAATACAAACTGAGATAAACTTTAATTACTATAGTTCTACGCTATCACCAGGCTTTAGATAGGTAAATTTTGCCCCTACGTTTTCACAGACCTTATCCAGCCAATTGCCGTTGAACTTTTTACCTAGGTCTGACAAAACCGCATCGTGAACTGGGATAACTATGCTTGGGTGAGTTTTTTCTACAAAATCAACGGATTCTGATACTTTGCACCAAGGGGCTGAAATAGGTACTAGTAATACCTCAGGTTTTATATTGGGCAAATCAAAAGAATCACCAGGGTTTATAATTCTATCATCTACTATTACTCCAATATTTTCACAAGGTATCTGTCCAGGAATAATAGCAGCGTGGTCCTTACCAAAGAAATCTAGCTTGAACTCACCTACGTTATATGTATCGCCATTTCTTACTACGATAGCGCCATTGATGCTAGGTGCAGCATCTACTGCAGTAAAGACTTTAGCTTCAGGATTGTCTTGTAATATTCTAGCCAACACCTCTGGTTGTAGATGGTCACTATGCTTGTGGGTGATTACTATTGCCGCTACATTATGAAAAATAGGTAATTTCTGCGTGAATTCTACTGGGTCGCAAATCAAAGTCTCCCCGTCTTTTTCAATGGCTAAGCCAGAGTGTTCTAATTTTGTGATTTTCATATCCTAATTATACAATAAAAAGCTTACTTGAATTATTTATGGTTTTAATGAAGCAAATAAGTTTTCATTCAATAATGGCGTTATTTCAATAGCTGGCTCTTCATACGGGTGGGCCTTGCGTAAGGTAGTAATTACCTGATTTACTTTCTCCACAGCGCATACCACCTCTAACTTTTCCTCGTTCACAAATTCTAGTTTATTTTTTTCGCCTACGTATGGGTTAGACTGTTCGTTTGGCCTGAAAGTTCCTACTACCTTACTAGAATAAGAGCAGTAAGTATAATTGCCAATTACTCCAGCACCAGCTTCGCATATAGCATTTCTGACTGCTTCAAGATTCTCGGCGGGTACCGTTACTGAAATTTTGACTTTTTCAATGTTATCCATAGTTCAAATATACCATATCTTGTTATAATAGAAATATGGATGACAATGGGTTTAATACGTTTTATTCTAAAATTCTGGGGCTAAAAAAGAATACTGTACTGAAAGTTACTGGTGCAGGGCGTAAGGCAGTTTTTATGGCTAGTTACACTACCAAACACTATCCAGACGATGAGTATCTAAAATTATTTTTTGCCGATGATACTTTACTAGAGATAATGCCGGGCCAGAAGGAAGTATTTTTCTGTGATGATGAGCGCAGGAGTTTGGATAGAAATTTAGTTAAAGATGATGGTAAATATTTGGATGTTGATGGAAAACGATATTCTCTAGATAATGCTAACGATACTCAGATTATTAAGAAAGTTTACTTTGGTGATACGACAGATGGTGAAGGCGGGTGCTTGTTTAGTGATTATAGTTTTGGGGATGAAGTTTGGAGTTTAGCGGTGCTTGAAAATGGTGAAGTGTCAGATGTCCACGCGAGGCGAATTAATGTAAAGGATATATATTTTTAAATGGCTAAAAAATACTCTGAAAAACGGAAAATATTCATTGCCTTGGGCGTTGTAGTGGGAATTGCTGTTTTGGTTATTGGATTTTACTTTCTTGCCAATGCTATAGTAGTAGATGAATGTGGTGGGAATTATTGCAAAAAAGACCCGAATTGGGATAGAGATTTTTGCCCATATACCGTATGTGAACCACTTACCTTGTGGGAATCAATTTTTGGTGAGTAGCCCATATAGGTATATGAAGTCTGGTATAATAGTGCTATGAGATTATTCTTAACAAGCCACGACTTTGGCAACTATAAAGCAGAATTACTAGATATGCTAGGGAGTGGTCGTAAGGCATTACTTATTACTAACGCTAGAGATTATTATTCGGATGAAGATAGGGCATCTGTAGTGGCAGCAAAGATGGATGTGTTAAAATCTGCTGGATTTTCCGTAGAAGAACTTGATTTAAGACAATATTTTGGCAAGCAAGAAGAACTGGCTGATTATATAGAAAAACATAACCCAGATTTGATATACGCTATTGGAGGCAATGTTTTTCTGCTGGCTACGGCATATCATTTAAGTGGGCTAGATAAGATAATTAGGGAAGATTTGGCAGAAGATAAGTATGTATATAGTGGTAATAGTGCTGGTGCTATGGCTACATCAGAAACTTTAAAGTATTATGGACACGATAATCTTATTCCAGAGCGTGTGAAAGAAGTTTATGGGGTAGATTCTGCTATGGAAGGTTTAGGATTGATTAAACAATTTATAGTGGCACACGCAGACGTACCAAAGCATAAGGAAATAACCAAAATGTATCTGGATAGGATTGAACAGGATAGCAAGGAGGCGATTATTCTAAACCAAACTGGTGCATTCATAGTGGATGGTGAGATTAGAAAATTGTTGCCATAAGTAATATTTATAAAAGGTTAGAGAAAAAAAGATACTCCCGTCTGCGAACAGACGGGAGCTGATTTAGTCGAAAATTACAGAAGAGGTAACTTCCCTAATATTTGGGGTTATAAACCAGACCCCAAAGATTTTTACGCCTTCAGTGACCTGTATGTTGCGTATGGTCACATTGACATATTTGATTTCGGGTTTTTTGGGGTCGGCATAGACTTTTGTTATTGACTCGGGAAATGCCTTAACGCCACCATCATGGTTGAGAACGAACACTCCATCATCGTATTGAATTTCTTCGGCTTTGACTAATAGTCGCGTTTCGGTGGGTTGTGTTTCTACTACTTTTCCGCGGTTAACGATGACTAAGGATATTACAAGCATACATACCCACGCTACAAAGCAAATTACTGCTGGTATTGTGAAGGCTATTCTTCTACCTTGGCTCTTACCCCTGGCGAATATCAGATAACGTATAAGAAAGAACACCATCACTCCTGTTATCGACAAAATCATAATCTTAATGTTCAACATTTTGTTGCACCTCCAAAATATATATATTAATTCGATTATAGCATACTTTTTTAATTCTGTCAATAGTTTTTACGCTTTTTGCAGCTTATAGCGGAGATGATGAATCTGGAATTTAGCATAAAAAATCTGTTATAATAGGCTTATGAAAATATACGTAGCGCACTCTTCTGATATTGACTATGAAAATGAGATTTATGGGCCACTTAAAAGTGGTGATTTTCCTGGGTATACTATAATACTTCCACACGAAGGGGAGGTAAACTTCCAAAATGTGCGAGATAGATACAAAGATATTGATATAGTTATTGCCGAGTGCAGTAAACCTTCTACTGGTATGGGCATAGAACTAGGCTGGTTTTTTGACGATAGTAAGCCGATATTTTGTTTTTATAAAAATGGTGCTAAACCGAGTAGCGCCCTAGAAGCTATCGCTAGAGAAATTATTGAATATAGTGATAGTGAAGATTTTGTGAGGAAAGTAAAAGAAATAATAGCTTAGCGTGATTTTGGGCGGCTGCGTTTTTTGGACTTTTTCTTACGGTAACGGTAGATAGCAGTTAAGTCATCTACGATAAATATTGTTTCAGATATTATTCCAACTATTGAGAATACACAAATATTGTAGACAAGCCATAGACTAGAGCCTAGTAAAGCATATTTACGGATTTTGGATACATCTACGGTATATATCGCTATGGTATAGATTGATGCTGCGGTAATGGGTAGCAGAGAAATCCAAGATTCAAAAGATACGATGCCACCTATTATATAGAGAGTTACAAAAAACGCTGGGATAAGTTTGGAGGTTTTATTCTTACTGGCTTCGTAAACCGCTATACCGTTCCTTACCGTGGCTATTATTTTAGCGGCCATACCAGACCAAGCACCTAGAAATACGTAGTGAAAAATAGCACAGAATGAAGCTAGAGTGTTGTATTTTAGTAGTTGTACTTTCTTGCGTTTTTGTACGGCTATTAGGCTAAATATCGTACCTAGTAAAGCAAAAATTTGCGACACTATGTAGAATACGCTTATCCCGTTTTCTAGGCCAAAATTATCCATAAACATATTATATCAGGATATATGGGCGATTTTGTTTTATGGTGAATAATCTGCCCTTATTGTTAGCCGAATTCTATGCAGGCTAGGCCTATAAGGCATAGCACAATAGTGATAGTTCTTCTGATTACAACTTTTTTAGTGATATTTTCTTTCTCGGTTTTTGGGAGGAATTTAGTAAGCATTATCCCCATTATCATTACCGCAAAGGGTTGTACACCTTGGGTAGTAAAGGATATTAAGGCTACTGAAGCAATAGTACCAGCAAAGGTAGATAATACCCCACCAAATGAGTTTAATAGTTCGTTAATTAGGTTCAACCCGATAACTTTTGGCCCATTAGTTTTTAACATTTTCTTGAAAGATTTACGATAGGAGGATATGAACACAAAGATTATGATACCTACTAAGAATAGGGTAAGGTTAGACCAGAAGATTGTTTGGTTGAAATCGTGGTTTTGGTTTACATATCTTTCTAGTACAAACCATAGAGCGTAGAGGATTGAAACTACAGACATAAGGCCCAAGGTGATTAGTTTACCTTTATCAAATTTCTTTTTGGCTGGTTCGTAAGTAATGAGTATTGCTGCTAGGGTAATAATGCCGCCACCTAAAAGTTGGATAGGTGTAATTATTTGGTCTGACAGGAAAATGGGGGATAAAAACAACATAAAAACTGGAATTAACTGGAACATAATTACGATAATGGTAGTATCGTCCCTATCTAATGCCTTAAACCAGAAAATATTAGCAATGGTGTATAGTGCCGAATTTATAAATAGGATGGCAATGCTAGGGAAGTCAAAACTAATGGAAAAGCCACAGACAAATAGGTAAATTAGCGCCATTACGCCACCAGCAATAATAGTGGAAACCAAGATTAAAGACCTGTAGTCTGCATTTTTTACAGCTTTGGAAATCAGATATTTATCTATATGGTTAGTTGCTGCGTAAAATATTGCTGCTACTATTGCTAGAATTATCGCAAGTGTCATAGATTAATTATACTATCTTTTTTTGCTTTTCTTTTTATATCTCATAGAATACGTTTATACTATTGTCAAAATCTAGGGAGTTTAAAATTAAGTTGCACCAATTGGCTTATCTGCTTAGCAGGATAACTGAGCGATTGGGTCCTTCTAGCAATGAAAAATCTTTGCGAGATTTGTCGAACAATCGTTCTATTTTGACTAATCTATTATGGGTAAAATCTTCGTGAGTAACTATTGTTACGTCTTCATCGTTAACATAATAATCTTTATCAAGATAATATGGGTCAAAAATATATGCGAAATAGTCATCAATTTTTGTAATCAGAACATAATGTTCAGATTCCTGCCAGCAACTGGCTATGACGACACCTTGTTTTTCTAGCGACTCTCTCATATTTTTGATATTTACATTTTCACCACGGAGTATTTTGCATTTTATATCAAAATTGTTATTTTTATTGGCATATTCAACAAAATAATCGGCCAGTAGTTCTGCGTGTTTTCTTGATGTACCGCCTTCGCCAGATACTCCTTCTGGGCCTTTTATATCTAAAGTAAGTCTGTATATTTGTTTTAATAATTCTACAGGAATATCCTCTCTGTCGTACAAATATGCCAAAGCGTTAACAAATGATGTTGTTCCGCAGTCGTATTCCGTATTCTGGTATCTTAATGGTACTTTCATTATTATTCTATTTCTCCTCCCTTAGCTACAACATAATCTTCCCCTACTACTTCCAGGGGATTATCTCCGTTTATGATGATTGCAGCATTATCCGATAAGGCATAGACTGGTAAGTCAGTTGAACTGGAAATTTGCTTTATCTCTTCTTCGCCAAACTTGAAGTAGCCGTGCAAATGGGGTAAGAAAACAATTGGGATAATACCCATATAGTGGTCCACACCATACTCTTCCTTATAAATCGTCCTCTGTATTGGTGCTGGACCTTTGTGGCATAATACGCAGGACCCAGCCGAACTACCCACCCATACTTTCTCCTCTAGAATTTTGGATAATATCTTTTCAAAACCAGTTCTGATAAAGGTATTAGCTAGGTAGTCCGTATTGCCGCCGAAACAGTAAACTAGGTCTGCTTCTCTAATACGCCTTTCCACATAATCTAATGGGTGGGCCTGGATATCTATAAACTCAAGGTTGCCACCTATTGTTTCCGCTAGGTGCCTCAGTTCGTCTGCAAACCAACGGTGGTCGCCAGACTCTCCCTTAATGGCCTCGTTGATTATAATTATGTTAATATCTTGGCGTTTCTTGCCCACCAATTCTTCACAGGCTTTAATGATTGGCTCGGTAGAAAGGCCGCACGACCCTAGAATAATTTTCATACTAGATATACTCCAAAAGTTTAGGAAACTCACGATAGCCCGATTCGGAATTGAGGTGGCCACCGCCTTCAATAACTTCCTGACTAGTAGCAATGGTATCAGCAAAGTCCTTTTCTACCTCATACGGTACATATGGGTCATTGTCGGAATAGAGGCAAATAATTTCTTTACAATAATCTTTTACATTAGTAAGGTTTTCAAGATACATTCCACGGTTTACGGAGTCATAATCTTTGTCTATGCCCAAGTAGTTATTGAAGCCGCAGACGAAAACCAATTTCTTGACTGGCACCTTATTTTCCACTAGAAACTTCGAAATAAAAACTGGGGCAATAGAATGGGCGAAGATAGTGGTGTTCTCCGTAATTAGCCCTGCATCTAAGTAAACCTTTAGTAGGCTGGACCAATTTTCGTAATTTTGGAACCCTACACCAGTTGGAAAATCTGGGGTGTAGACCTTCCCATTACGGCCCTCTAACTCTTTTCTGAGCCAGGGTAGCCAGTTCCCAAACGGGCTACCAAAGCTACCGTGGATTAGGAAATAGTTTTCTTTCATTTTGACTCCTTTTTCATATTATATCAGATAAAAAGCCTGATTTAACATATCCGTGTTTGTAATATTATAGGCTACGGTATCTCCTATGTTAGATTAGCCAATTTGCTATAATTACATTAGATAATTGGAAATAAAAATGCCAAACATAAGCAATTTAAAGCCTTTTACAGGTGCTGATGACCCACGTAGGCAGAATGGACGCACTAAGGGCAGTAAAAACCTTTCTACTATCGTTATAGAGCTTCTGAGCGAAGAAATGGACCCAAATATCCTAGTAGAGGAAGGGGCGAAGAAATACTTGGGTAATTCCCCTACTACCTATATGAAAGCCCTAGCTAAGTCTATGATAGCTAAGGCAATCAATGGAAATGTTCAAGCAGCTAACTGGGTATCAGCTTACGCAGATAAACAGCCAGCAGAGAATGGATTTTTTGAACATTCTAATATAATTTTTGAAGTGGTTCCGACTCCCCCAAGACCAGAAGAAGAGAGCTAAAATCTGGAGTGAGTTTGGAGTGAGAATGTGCTTTAACTATAGCCTTATGCAGTATTGCGTTTAAGCTGATTAAGGATTATAATTACTTCCATATGGTAAGGAATCGAGACAATCACTATAAAATGGTTGTTGATAAGATTGTGTCAAATGGCGGAGTTGGAACTTTTTTTGTAGATAAGCTTAGTCGTGAAGAAATTAGGGAATTATCGGTTAAATTAGGTAAAACTGCTTTTTATATTTATGTTTTAGGTTCGGATAGGGTAGCGATAGAAATAAAGTTCGTAAGAGGATGTGGTTTTAGCTCGGAGTTAGAATTAGAAAAGTATATAGCGAAGCGTGCAGGAATATCTATGGGAGCTAGAGAAAATAAGAGTTCGATTAATGATATTTCTGGTTATATATACGATGTTTTACCAGTCATATTTAATGATGAATCCGAGATAACAAAACAATTCCCGATTATTGTTGAAAAAGATGTGCTTGGGAAAACTATTATGAGTAGCGACGGCTATGGGATGGTTTTTGGGAATGTCTGAACTTCGTAAGAATAATGAACGTGAAGTAAGTTCTGCCGCTGTCAATGCGGACAATTTGGAGAGTTTGGAGAGTTTTATAGTGAGGTTTGAAGATGGGAGGGAGGTTACTTTCGGTGAGCTAGACAAGAGACTTGAAACTAATTTTATAGAGGAAATTAAAGTACGGCTCAACACTACGAGAGTGGTAGGTAGTGAATTTTGTTTTACAGATAATAGAATTTTTTATAGGGAGTGGAATGGGAAAATGGTTCCAAGAGCAACAAAGCTAGCTATAAGATTTATGAAAAATTACAATTCAGGCAATAATGCCATTTCTACGCAAGATGCGGTGCAAATGATGAGAGATGATGGAGCATCTGCTGCGAGTGAAAACGAGTTTTATACTGCAGTGGGAGAGATTAATAAGGGACTTAGTTTGTTAGTGAGAGTGGGGGTAATAAAAAAATTTTTGAGGAAGAATGGGTACGGTAAAGGCTATTCTTTTGACACTAATGGATATTAGATAATTGTAATAACGGGAAATAACACAGATTCTCAACTAGAGACTGTGTTTTTTATTTGTCTTAAGCTCAAGGCAGGATTGTTTAGCATTTTAATTCTAAGGCAAAAGATTATTAAAGGTTATTCAATTCTATCGTAATAATAAAAATGAGTAAATATTTTACCGGTAAAATTTCTCAATAATTGCCAAGGAAGGAAAGTTAATTATGCCCCAAGATGACAATTTACACTCCGGCAGAACCCTATTTAGCACCGATTTGCTTTTAGAGTTGGAAGGAATTTTGAACGAAAAATATAGAGATAAATATTTACCAAGTGATTTGCAAGAAATTGGTTTAAGTATAGCTAAGTTCGTGTTTATGAAGGAGGTATTATATGGAAAAGTTTAATAGAAACAATATTGAAAGTATGGATATTAAGCAATATCTGATTTCGAAAGGTGTGCAAATTGTGGGTGAGGTTAACGGCGAACTGAAGGTGCATTGTCTATTTGGGGGTTGTGATGAAGATAGCCGTGGGGATGAGGCACACTTGTATATTAATTTGCGAGATGGTGTTTACTATTGCCAAAAATGTGGAGCTAAAGGCAATAAAGTAACTTTAGCCCAACATTTCGATGATTGGGAACGCTTAGGTTGGTCAGATAATACGACTGCCAACAATAGGGTGGGCACTTTGCCCAATCAATCTAAACCAAAGAATAAGGAAGGAATATGCAAAATGGAGAAAAATACTGATATCAATAAATTCTCGGAAAAATTACATTTGCAATTGTCGGCAGAAGCTGAGGAATACTTAAAAAATAGGGGGCTAATGATTGGTAGTATTAAGTATGCCAAAATAGGCGAACTTGAAAGTGGTGGAAGAAAATGGCTTTCTATTCCAATTATGAAAAGCGCAAACGAAGTTAGCTTCCTGAAGCTGCGTTGTTGGCCAGGAGAAGAAGATAGCGGTCCAAAGTATAAAAACTATCCAGGTGGCAACGAATCTGATTTGTATGGAGGACAAGAATTATTGGATAGTAAATCTGAGGAAGTCCTAATAACGGAGGGTGAGTTTGATAGATTAATAGCACGCCAGAATAGTCTGCCTTTTCCAGTTTCTAGTACTGCTGGCGCTGGAACCTTCAAACAGGATTGGCTAAAATACTTTGCCAAAGTAAGAAAAGTTTATATAAGTTTGGATAATGATTTGCAAGGCGAAAAAGGTACGCAGAAAATTATAGAATTATTTTCCCAGGAGAGGCCAGATGTGACTATTAATAAAATCACCTATCCTCAAGGTATTAAGGATATGACGGATTTTTTCAAGAAAGGTTATGATGCGGATTTTCTATTAGAAGAGTGCTCGGAATATGTAGGTGGGCCAGAACCATTTGACCCTACAGAATTTAAGGAAATGGGTTTGGAGGAACTTGATAATATTTTAAGCTCAACAATCGTATCGGATAGGTTTGCAAAATGTATTGTTTTTTTGGCGATGCTAACAACATACACAGAAAACGACCAGATGAATATTTACTTAATTGGCCCTAGTGCAAGCGGGAAGACACACATAATGCAAGAAGTGGCTAAATATTTTCCAGAAGAAGACATAGAGATGATAGCACAGGCCTCGCCCACAGCTTTTAAGCATAGAAAACCAATTATTGACCCAGAAAATGGTAAAACCTATGTGGATTTAGAGAGAAAACTGCTGCTTCTCCAGGATGTTCAAAATACCGCACTAATGGAAACTCTAAGACCACTGATGTCGCACGACAAAAAGGAAACATTATATTTAACAACTGACAGAGGTAAAAAAAGTGAATTTTCCTGTAAAGAGTCTATAATCAGAGGGTTTGCAACTTTCATAATATGTTCCGCTAATTCAAAAATGGATGAGCAGGAATCTACTAGGGCAATTGTGCTTAGTCCAGAGGTCACTAAAGAAAAAGTCAAAGCAGTAAAGGAAATGGTAAATAGAAGAGTTGCTAACCCGAAAGAGTACGAAGAAAAATTAGTGAAAAATAAAGGTCGGCAGAACTTGATGGAGAGGGTCAGATATATTAAAAGCCTGAAAATTGAATCGGTAATTATACCAAACCCAGATTTAACATTGACGGCATTTAACCAAATATCTAATAAAAACCAAGCGGGGGAACAACGAGATATAGCTCATTTTAATTCGCTCGTGAAGGCTGCAGCTATGCTTAATGCGGCTAGGAGAATGGATGACTATGGAAATATTATAGTAAAAGAAGAGGATATAGATATAGCTGTTGAATTATGGAGTAGCGTATCTAAATCTGCTGAAACTGGCTTGCCGCTCTATATATACGATTTTTATCGTAATTATGTTTTGGCTGCTTATAAAGATAAGAATAATGGTACTGGTATAACTAGGATGGAAATATGTGAGAAATATTTTTCAATCCATAGAGAAGCATTAGACGATTACAAATTACGGAAAGAAATCATACCAACCTTAAAATTAGCGAAAGCCATTAAAGAAGTAGTTAATGAGAGTGATAAAAAAACGAAGCTTATTATCCCGTTGATTGATATTGATTGATGCAATGTGTAAATACTGGCAGTAAGCTTGCCCCAGGGGTGTAAATATAATATAATAAAGGAGAAGAAATGAATACCAACGAATATCCTAATGATAAAACTAATAAGCTAAAATATTTGGCCTATGTTAGAAAGTCTACGGAAGAGAAAGACAGACAAGTTTTATCTAAAGAGGCACAACTAGAAGAAATTAAACGCCAATTCCCAGACCTTAATATAACTTTTTTAAAGGACGAGTTCGGGGAAATTGGTGAAAGTATGTCCGCTGCTAAGCCTGGCAGACCTGTGTTCAATAAAATGATAGAAATGCTGGAGAGTGGCAAGTACAATGGCATTATCGCCTGGCATCCAGACAGGTTGAGTCGGAATATGCCCGATGCCTCTCGTATTATCTGGGACATTCAAAATGGCGTTATTAGTGACTTGAAATTCTGTAACTTCACCTTCGAGAAGACTCCAGAGGGGATTATGATGCTTCAGATGATAATGTCTCAGGCGCAATATTTTTCGGCAAAACTTAGTAAAGATGTGAAACGTGGTAATGCGAAAAAACGTGAACGTGGCCAACTCACTGGCCCAGTCCCAATGGGATATATTTCTGTTTCCGACACTGGCAATGGTAGAAATACCCACGCTGAGCCAGACCCATTAAGATTTGATGTTATTCGTGAGGCTATGTTGAAATATCTTTCTGGCAATTACTCTGTTACGGAGATAGTGCAGTGGCTTAATGAAGATTGCTGTTTTCTTACGCCTAAGCACGCAAGAACTGGCGGGAAACCTATAACTAACACAATTTTTTATAAGATGCTGGGCAACCCGCGTTATGCAGGTATGATACCAGACCCAGAACACCCAGGTAATTCGGATTTTTATTGTAAAGCTTCTTATGAACCAATGATTACTCCAGAAGAATATAATGGCATTCAGAAACGATTAGGTGAAAAGGGAGGTCCACGTCTTCCTCATATCTATAATTTCCCATTAAAAGGCGTCTTGACGTGTGGCCAGTGTGGTTGTGCTATTACTGCTGAGAAAAAGACCAAGAGAAGCGGTAAAACCTATGTATATTATCATTGTACTCATAAAAACAGAACCATAAAGTGTAAGCAGAGGAGTGTAAGTGAGAATGAACTGGCTGAGCAGCTAGATTCTTTGTTGGGCAAATATACCATATCTGACGAGCTATATCAGTGGGGACTTAAGGCATTAGATGAGTTGGCGAAAAAGGAAAAGGCTGAGCAGTTTAGTACACAGGATTTACAGCACGAAAGTCAGAAAATGTTACAGAAGAGATTAGACGGCCTATTGGACTTAGTTGCTGACGGAATAATTACTGCTGAAGATTATAAAACTAAAGCACAGTCCATAAGGGATAAATTAGAAAAGATACAAGAAAAGCAAGTTGAGACTAATGAACGTATTAATGATTGGTATGATATAGTGGAAAAGACACTGACACATTTACTCAAAGCAAATGAAAATTATAAGTTAGGTGATATTGGAGTTAAGCGGTTAATAATTGATGCTATAGGTTCGGACGCTGTTTTAATAGATAAGACAGTTAGAATAAAACCACATTATTGGGTAAAACCAATAGCTGATTTTATAGCCCAGACTAAAGAGGAAGCTGAAAAGGTTCGAACTACCCACCAACAGATAAAAAACAGCCTAAATCAGGCTGAAATTGAACAATGGTGCGAGCAGAGAGGGTCGAACTCTCATCCCAAGTTTGGAAAACTTGTATACTAGCCGCTGTACTATGCTCGCAATTTGCCGGCATAGACCTGGGGTGGGATATCGGGATCGAACCGACGACCTTCTGGACCACAATCAGACGCTCTAACCATCTGAGCTAATCCCACCATGAAGGTGCTATGCTGTATATATTATAACGGTTATTTTGGAAAAATCAAGGGTGGAGGAAGATTTTTTTGGCATTTTGTAAATTTTTATGGTTTAAGTATTGACAAAATTAACCATGTGTGCTATAATGAAGGCATGTAATTTAACAGTTTGGTTGTTTGAGAACGCTATTTTGATCTAAAGTACACATATATTAGAAAGGATGATTTTGATGATGAAAAAAGGTAAATGGTCTGGTAAGAGAAACGGAAACGGCGATAACAACACTACAGCGCAGAGCGCTTCAGTGTCTGCGGCTACCACTCAGAATGGTGCGGCGGCGCAGGGCGCAACTACTACTCAGGGTGCCACGACGTCTGTGGCACAGGCTCAGCAGAAGAAGCCCGCTACGTCTACGCCTGGTAATTTAAACCAGATGGAATGGTCTGATGTGGCCGGCGAGCTGGCTAAGGCTCAAGTGCGGACAAACGAGCGCGTCGATAAGCTGGAAGCAGCCGTAAACGCGTTGACTAAGGGTGAAAGCCCGAAGCCTGATACAGGCGAGGTGGTCGACGCTTACCGCTACTATCCCGGTGGGGATAAGTCCAAGCCTTTGTCGGACCCGACGCTTAAATATTGGGTTGCCGTTCAGGCGACCGATTATAAGGTAGAGCTCATCTACAGGGTGAAGGCTCGCCTTTACGGCGACGGCAGACTCGTTGCGTTGTCGCCCGAAGAGGCGGCAAAGTATGCTTAGAAAAACAGGGGATAACCCCGATAACCAAACTTAAATTACTTACTGTACATTGGGAAGCCCGGCTCTTAGAGTCGGGCTTTTCACGTGGCTGAGGATCTTCATTTTTTAGACATAAGCGCAAAAAACTGATATATATATTGACAAAAAAGCGAAAGTGTGATACAATGAGAGCAGTCTGAGTTTTGGTGTGTTTTCAGAGTCAAAGCGATGAAGACCATTAACAACCGAATCATCTCAGATTTCAAATGAAATCTGAATAGCTATATGTCCCCATCCCCAATTCGTTCTGGGGGCGGGTGCCTCCAGAAAAATTTTTTAAGGAGGTATAATTACCATGTTGAATCAATTATTTAATGGCCCCTTAGCGATCTTTTTTGGCGTATTAGTTGGTAGCTTATTAATGGCAAGCCATCATTTGGCAAATGGAGGCGAGATAAGAACCTCCAAGATTGATAGCAATGGAACGCCGCATAAGTCTATATCGTTTTTATCAAAGGCTGGCGCAGAAGGGTGGATTGCTGGCGTAATAGCTGGTGTGTCTACTGGCCTGATTGCCTATAACCTGGTGAAAATTAACGTGAACACTATGTGGTTGGCGTGGATCTTTTTCGCATTAGTTTTGTTCGGTTATGTGTATCTGGCTTTTGCCTGGTATAGAATAGGAGCTATGCTTGGACAAGGTGTATGTTTCGGCATAGTTGCTGGAGTTTTGACCGTTATAGGCCATAGTTTGGCGACTATGATGTCGGCTCCGTGGGGCAATAATGCGTTTTCAAGGATCTTTTGCAATTTGCCTTTTTTGATGATGGTGGGGCTAATCGCTTTTATGGTGATAGATGCTTTTAACTATCGTGCCGCTGAGGGTAATAAAGACTTTGAAAAAGTCCAGATGGCGGTAAAGATTACTGCGCTTGTGTTGGTTGTAGTGCTGATTGTGCTTAGCTTGGCTGGCTGCGGAGGCCCGAGTGTCGAAGCGGTCGAAAACGCATACGACCAACAAAATTTGTCGGTGCAGAAGCTAACTCCGGAAGACTTGGAAAAGTTAACCTTGACTAAGTACAAGGATATTCAGGAAACTCTGCTAGACTCTTCTTTATCTCCAAAGGATAAGGAAAGAACATCTAAAACTGGTATGTCTGATGCTTTAACCTTTGGGTTTGAGAGTAAGGATACTACAAAGATGTTCAAAAAGCTGGAGACGGAAATTCTCCGCAATCCCGTGTATGGTGTGGCAGTGGCTAACGCTCTCCGCAGTAAGAAGATTGGCGATCAGGCTATCGGAGACCTCAATGGCTGGATGAACGAAATGGTTCAGAAGAACAGTAAGGGAGTCTTTGTTTGGTGCGAATATCGTGGCAACGATACTAAGGTGATTTATGTCACTGAGGAGTACAGATGCTACGCTGCAACTTTGTGCACTTTCCTGGAAAGATTGGTAGAACAGGGCGTGCAGTCGCATCAAACTATTGAAAACTGGTGTTTAAACAGTGCGGCTAAAAATAATGACCGCGCGGGCATAATGGCTGAGTATCAGTACAAGAAAGACGCTTTCGTGCTAGCTTATATTCCTAAGAGTGAAGCTGGCAAGAAGGACGCTAGGGGTCTGTTTGTTATCGGCTTTAATGTGCACGACAAGCGACCGGAGTTCTTTGACAAAGAAGATCCGCCGGAAGTGGTTAATGTAC
Source organism: Candidatus Saccharimonadota bacterium (assembly GCA_017421325.1). Classification (GTDB taxonomy): domain Bacteria; phylum Patescibacteriota; class Saccharimonadia; order Saccharimonadales; family Saccharimonadaceae; genus Nanosyncoccus. The sequence goes on along the minus strand of JAFOJO010000013.1, from coordinate 23,630 downwards.
CAACGCCGACGGATCCCGACCCTGACAATCCGCCAACTCCGACAAGTCCTGATAACCCGCCGACGCCGACGGACCCTGACAATCCGCCGAGTCCGACTACGACTCCGGATCCGGGTCCGGATCCGACAGATCCGACGTCGACGGTTAAACAAAAGGATCCTGCTGACGATCCCGTTAACAACGGAAATGCCCAAAAGGGCGGCGGTGACAACAAGCCGTCCGACGGTAGTGGTGAGTATCAAGCGCAAGATCCGAGAACTGAAAAGCAGGATCCTGCAGACGTAAAGCCGGATACTCCGGCGGTAGTTCCAGAGCATAAAGCTGAGGAACAGGCTGGACAGATCGTAGACCATGAAAACAAAATGGACTATGAACCTGATCCGGTAACCGACAGAGGCCCGGTAAACAGCCAAAAACCAGTAACAAGCTCCAATGGGGATGGAGAGTTTGTTCCTGATTGATAGCATATAGCTAGGGTGACGCACCTTATCTTCGACCCAGCGGCTTCGCTGCTGGGTCACACCCAAAATATTTGAGACTGAGATGATTCGGTTGCGGAAGACGAAAATTAACAATTTGTCGGCTAGCAACTTATCTGAACTTTTCTTTCGGAAAAGAAAAGTTCAGCAAAAGAAACCAGTTAGATTTTTATATTGGAAGTGAATTCCAATATAAAAGTTGATTATTAATTAATAATTTAGAAATTTAACTTTTATTTTTAATATTTATGAAAGGAAAATTATGAGTAAAGTTTATAAAACTATACTTGGGGTGTCGGCAGCAGCGGTAGTTGCTACTGCGGCTATTGTCCCGGCGTTCGTTAGCGCTTGGGGTAACGCTGGTGAAGGTCGTAAGACTTACACTATCGCCCAAATTAACAACGGCGAGCTTGGCGATAATATCGTTTTCAACTCGATCGTTGATTCTAACGAAAATTTATCAGAGAAAAATAAAGAAGCTGGCGTAATAATGCCACTTTCTGACGAAAGAAATTTCGTGGGGGCACGTGATAAGGCCACTGGCAATAATGGTAAGAATAACGTGTGGGATGGTAATACCATCACCGTAGAAGAAGGTAAAACTTACATTGTGCGGCTTTATGTGCACAACAACAACCCAAAGGGTGAAGCTGCTACGGCGGAAAATGTGAAAGTCTCTTTCCAGATTCCAGAAGTAGTGGGCGCTACTCAACGGGTAAATGGTTTTATCGATGCGCCGGGTACAGCAATTAGTTCTTATTGGGACTATGTCGACTTTAAGAGCGCCGACGGTAGAGCTTTCTACCTTGACTACATCGAAGGTAGCTCGCTAGTAGAAAATAATAACTACGGTGCTAATGGCGGTAAAACTTTAAGCGATTCGTTGGCTACTACAGCTGGCGTGAAAGCAAGCTACAAGGCTAACGAAGATGGCAAGGTGCCTGGCTGTTATGGTTATGCTTCTTACTATACGATTGAAGTAAAACCAGTATTCGAATCTAGCTCGATCGAGAAGACTGTACGGATGGCTGGTGACAAGGAATGGAAAGAATCGGTTGACGCTAAAGTTGGTGACAAAGTTGAATTCCAAATTCATTACAAAAACTTGAATGATTCAATGGTGAAAGATGTAATGATTCGCGACTCTTTGCCAAACAACTTGAAGTACGTGGCTGATTCTGCTAAATTGCTTAATCAATCTAACCCGAATGGGGTGGCTTATGAAGACCCAACGGTGGCAGCAGTAAACGTAGGTAGTTATGCCGTAAAAGGCGATGCGTACTTACGCTTTATAGCGGAAGTGGTAGATGAAGATTTAGTTTGTAACAAAACTAACCGCCTAATTAACTGGGCGAAGGCTTCGGCGAATGGCTTTGCGGTGCAAGATTCGGCACAGGTATACGTAGCAAAGACTTGTACGGGCCCAACTCCGGAACCTACTCCAGAGCCAACTCCAACACCAACGCCAGATGTTCCTACGGAAACTCCAACCACTATCGTAAATACTGGTGCGGGTGAAGTAGTGACTGGCGCCCTAGGTGCTGGTTCGATGGTAACCACGCTTGGTTACTACATTGCTAGCCGCAAAAAGTTAATGAAATAAGTTGACCGCTTCATAATAGGGCGGGAAATACTTAAAATCTCCCTAAGCTTAGCTTGGGGAGATTTTTGTAGAAAATTGTACTTGTTTTTTGGTGGGGGGTGGGGTAGAATAGAGATGGAATATAGTTATGTTTAGGTCGTAAAAATAAAAAGGAGAAGAAGTGAAATTACAGCAACAATTAAAACTTAAGCGGACTCTGCGACTGGCGGGGTGGGTAGCTTGTGGTTTGTTGCTGTTTTTGTGTGGTAGCGTGATTTTTCCGCCAAAGCCAGAGGAAAATGCTAATGCTACAGTAGGTACAGCCACTCCAGCCACTAATTCAGTGAAACTTAGTATTAGTGGCGAAACAGTAAATCTCCTTTCTTTCAACTTGAAGCCAGTCTCAAAAGACGGTACCTTTGCAGAGTCTAATGAGCTAACCATTACTGCTTCTACGGACAGCTATACGGGATATACCTTAAGTATTGCTGCCCAAAGTGGCGATAATACTACCAAACTGATTAATACAGATGCTACCAATTGTCCAGTAACAGAAGAAAAATGTTATATTAGCCCATTACCTAGTACACTAAGTAGTGGCATACTAAAGAGTGATTACATAGATCCAACTAGTAGTGAAGATTCTAATGTAACATTAAATACAGTCCGTAATACTTGGGGCTTTAATCCTAGTACTTATCTAAACGGCAACACCCAAATGTCTAATAGGGGGGAAGGCGTAGATGAAAAGTATTTCCCCGTATCTACTGCTGAAACTAACTTTGCTAAAACTAGTACAGCTAACCTTACAGACACAGAAACTGGCGACTTAATACCACAAGAATACACAATGAAGATAGGTGCTAGAGTAGATACCACTATCCCAATGGGCACCTATCAAAATGATACCTTTGTAATTAAAGCGGTAGGCAATGGCGCATCGTATACTATAAACTATGTGGATAGTAGTGGACAAGCTAATCCGTCTAGTATGCCTGTGAATCAGGTAGATTTAACAACATATGAGACGACGGTTGCGTTACGTACAAATACGCCTACTAGGTCTGACGGGTACTATTTTGCCGGGTGGTGTAGTGCAAATACTACCACCACTGATTGTAACGGCAGTATTTATAAGCCAGGCGATAATTTCGGTATAGATCAAACATCTAATGATAATACTATTACGCTATATGCAATGTGGACGGATTGCCAGTCTCGTAGAATCTGCTATGATGACAATGGTGCGAATAGCGCTACTAAGATGAGTGACCAGACAGCTAATTATAGTGATAATACCAATGCTATTACTTCCAATATGGCGGTAAATTTATTCCCATCTAATTTTAAGTATGACACTAATAATGATGGCCAAAGTGACTACGGTTTTGCAGGTTGGAGTGAAGATAAAAATGCGGCGACTGCGATAAATGCTACAAATAATAAGCCTACTATCTATGGTCCGATGCAGAATATTACTACTGGAGATTTGAGTGCTAGTGGTATGAAACTTTATGCAGTGTGGGTGCCGGTGGCAAAAGATAAAGATGGTAACGAACTGACTTTCCAAACAGAGGGTCTTCTAGCTACACAACTTACCGAAACAGCAGGAGATACTTTGGCTAGCAAGCCAAATGAATATATAACTGCTTTAAGAGATGAGCGTGATAACCAAGTATATGCGGTGGCTAAACTAAAAGATGGAAACTATTGGATGATAGAAAACTTGAGACTATCTAATTATTATTTAGATAGTAATGGTACGGTGCAGGATGTGTCGTTTGCGGCGAGCAATACTCAAGGGCTGGGTACTGGTGCGAATAATGTGTTTGTAGGGTTGGCGAATCCTGAGGTAGCGAATTTTGCCAATAATACCACAGCCAATAGTTTGTATAGTACGAATGGTAATAATAATACGCACAATATTACATATTCCAGCAACGATCCGGGGAACTTGGGTTATAGGATGCCAAGATATAGAAACGACAATACGAATTCTGTTACCAGTAAGAACAATAATGTTACAGTTGCCAATATGGCCAATACGAATCAAAATGTTTATTCGTATGGAAATTATTATTCTTGGGCGGCAGCTATAGCTAATACTATGCACTACACTTCCTATTCTGCTTCTGATACGGCGGGAACTTCTATTTGTCCGAGTGGATGGAGATTGCCAATGGGTGGGCGCAAAGCTAGTGTTAATAATAGTGATTTTTGGAAGTTGTCTCGTGCTAATATTGGAGCTGATCCTGCTAACTTTGCAAATGATTATTTTTATTACACTGGGAATCCGGAGGGCGTGGACGCATCAAGGGCACTTAGGAGCTTCCCGAATAATTTCCTCTACTCCGGCTACGCCTACGATAGTAGTATTAGCACTCGCGGGTCGTACGGGTACTACTGGTCCTCGTCCGCGTACAATGCCGACCGCGCCTATAGCCTGTTCCTCGACAGTTCACTTCTCTACCCAGGTACGGATAGCAGCGATAAGTTCCTCGGCTTTACCGTCCGCTGCGTGGTCGCGCCTTCTTCATAGGGCTTGGTTCCCTTCGAGCCTCTGAGGCCACCTTCTCTTGGCGAGCCGGCGATAGTCGGCGCCCAAGAGAAGTGTGGCGAATGCACTGAAACTTTCGGGCCGGCGCAGTGGGCGCCGGTCTGGAAGTTTCAGGTGGTAAAATGTACGAGATGTAACGTTATAACGTTCCCTAAAAGGTTATAACGTTTTATGATACAATGAAGTTTATGGAAGAAGTGAAAAAATTGGAGGAGATTTTGACGGCTACGGGTTGGTCGCAGGCGACGCTAGCTGGGATGATAGAAGTATCGGCCAAGAGCTTGAATTCTTGGTTAAATGGCAAGAGCGCACCACAAAAGAAAAGAGCTAAAAAGATCGATGAAGTGTATGATAAGGTAATGCGGCCAAGTAAGACCAAAATTTTTGAAACGCAAAATAATTTTGACACAAAAATTTTGAAAGGGATATTGTTGGAAGAGCAAGCGAAGGAAGATGCGGGTGATAAAACTAAACGAATGCGCGCTAAACGTAAAAAGTATTTTGACGGTAAAATAGTAGCACGCAAATTGGAAGAAAATAATTATTCAAGGATAATTTTGTTCCCTTCGAGGGATGGAGAAGATGAAGATGAGTGGTATAAGGTAGGTGGAAATTCGGTACTGTTTTATAAATATTATATAGGGCCGAGAATGGGGCGTAAACCAGTGATTCGTGATGATACGGATATGCAACAGAGATTTAAAAATGGGATTGCGATAATACATTGGGGTGAAAAGTTTGTAGAAGACGTACAGAAGGTGGGGTGTGTGGTGCAAAGGAGTGAATTTGGACTAATTATTGCGACGATGGACAAAAAGTTTAGCCCGAAAGAAGTGGAGGAAATACAGAATCGGGAAAAGCGTGATAAAGATAAAGTGCAGAAAATGATTACACCGAAAGAGAATTTTCCGGATATTTATGGGTTAATCAGAAATTTGGCGCAAATATTGCCACCCAAAGTAAAGAAAATGGATGGAGCGTATAGAGAAGTATTTGGTAACAGGTTACTAACTGCGGTAGTAGAACTGTACAAAATTTATTTTAAAATGGGAAATGGTAGAATAGAAAGATTTGAAGCTTTACAAAAGATGCAGGTGCAGATGGATGACATTGCGGCGATATTGGCGATAGTAGATGAGAACAAATTGTTTGATTTGGCAACACGGGTGAGGGTAGGCGAAACTCTGGTAGATCTTAAGAACACAATCGTAAGAAGGTTGGTGTGAAGAAAATAGAATTTGGGGTGGGGGATAAAGAATGGTTGAGGAAATTTGAAAATAGGCTGTTGTTTGCGCTATATGTGGCATATCTAGAAGCGCGCAAAGGTGGTAAACGTGGTACAAAAGACGAGCACAGATTTGAACTAAATGCGGATGAAAATTTAATTAAGCTAAGAGATGATATATTGGCGAAGACTTACCGGCCAAGCCGGAGCACGGCACATATTATTCATAATCCGGTGATACGAGAAATATTTGCAGCAACATTTCGGGATAGAGTGGTGCATCATTTGATTTTTGATACGGTGTATGATTGGTGGGACAAACGATTTATTTACGATTCGTATAGCTGTAGGGTGGGAAAGGGTACGCTAATGGGGATACAGCGGCTGGATTATCATATACGAGCGGCGTCGGAGAATTATAAAAAGGAAGTGTATGTATTAAAAATGGATATTCAGGGCTATTTTATGAGTTTACCAAGGAGGGATTTGTATGAGCGGGCTATGTGGGGATTAGATAGACAGTTTGTGGGGCGGCGAGATACTAAAGAATATGAACTGTTGAAATTTTTATGGTATCAAACCATAATGGACGATCCTATTCACGGAGTGAGAAAACGAGGAAGTTTAAAAGGTTGGACGGAGCTTCCGGATAGCAAAAGTTTATTTAAACAAGAGCCAGGCAAAGGGATTGTGATTGGGAATTTGACCTCACAGCTTTTATCTAATGTGTATTTAGATATGCTAGATAGATTTATTGTATATGATTTGGGATATAAACATTATGGGCGATATGTGGATGATTTTTACATTGTGGTAGATGAAACACAGGTGGCGCAATTAAAGAAAGATATTAAAGCGATAGAAATGTTTTTGGCAACGAAAAAATTGACGCTGCATCCGAGGAAAAGGTCGCTAAGAAAATCTGCGCAGGGGGTGCCGTTTTTGGGCGCGGTAGTGTATAACAATCATATTGTAATGGGGGATAGATTAAAGAAAAATATTCGGATTGCGTGTCGGGAGGTGATGATGGGGATAAGGGATGAGCGGACGGTGATTTCGTATATGGGACACACGAAATATATGGATAGTGCGGTGATGTTGGAAAAACTTTTTGCGGAAGTGGGGTGGGAATATGAGATTTGAGTTTGTGTTTTTGGGCGGGGAGTGATAAACGAGGAGCGAAGGGAACCAAGCCCTATGAAGAAGGCGCGACCACGCAGCGGACGGTAAAGCCGTTGAACTTATTGTTGTTATTCGTACCTGGGTTGAGATTTGAACTGTTGAGGTTCAGGTTATAGGCGTTGTTGGCATTGTTCGCGGACGAGGACCAGTAGTTCCCGTTCGACCCGCGATTGTTAATATTACTATTGTTGGCGTTGCCGGAGTAGAGGAAATACTGGGGCAAAGCCAATAGAATATTACCAACGTCATACACGAACTCGCAAGTAGAATACAGCCGGTGGCCAGCCGGAGAAAACCCCGGAAGGGATAATAGAACTAACTTACAACCTGCGTCGCTCGTAAACGGCGAAGGGTGTCTTTGCTAAATTATTTTTTGCAATGCTTCCCAACTTGCGGATTTGGCAAAAGCATGAGCTCTGAGTGAGCGTAGTTCTGAGCCTCGTTTATAAAATGTTGAATGGAGAATAATGCAAAGATTATTGCTAACATTCATTCCCCGCATTTTATATTATAATGGATGATTACGGGTTGGTGGCTTGGATGAGGTGGTCGAAAAGGCAGGTGATAGTGAGAGGGCCGACACCGCCGGTGGTTGGGGTGATGGCGGTGAGGTCTTTTCTAGCGTAGAGTTCAGGGGCAAAGTCGCCTTTTATTACTCCGTCTTCTGACGCAGTGCCGGCATCTACAAGAGTGGCGCCAGGGGAGATGAAATCACCAGAAATCAACCCCGGAACGCCCGTGGCACTGATAATTATATCAAATTGCTTAAGGTTTGTCAAGTCGCTGCCACGGTGAAAGAGGGCGACGTCGTAGTTTGAGGCTTGGAAAATCTTGTATAGTGGGGCACCAACTAATTTACCACGGCCGATGATGGCGATTTTTTGATTTTCTAATTTAATGTCGTAGCCAGCTAGGAGCCAGAGGATGGCGGTGGCGGTGGCGGAATCATATTTGGCGCTTACGCCTAGTCCATCTACATCTTTTTCTGGTTTGATGAGGTTACAGAGTTCGTCGGTTTTATCTTTTTCTAAAATAGGGAGCTGAAGGATGATACCACTGACGGTGGGGTCTTCATTGGCTTCATTAATTTTGACGGCGATACTTTCTGAATTTTTAGCAAGATAGTCTTCTACATCTACACCGATATCTTCGCCATATTTGATTTTGAGATTAACATACTTGGTGATGACTGGATTATTGCTATCACGGATAATGAGGAGCTTTGGCCTATGGCTCAGGCTAGCTACCTGGTGAGCTTGGCGCTCCTTAATAAAACTAGCGAGATCTCTACCGTTTAAAGATTTCATTAGTTGACTCCTGGGATTTTGACGGGTGGGTTGATGATTTCTACGGGCTCTTGTTCGAGCCAGTAGCCGTAAATATCGTAGACTTTGTTTATGATTTCTTCGCGGGCGGCGGCGAGATCTTGGTAAGATTTGGCGGATTCGTTGATGAGTACGAGTGCAGCTTTGGGGTTGACGCGGAAACCATGGAGAAGTTTATCGGAAAAGCCAGCTTTTTCGATAAGCCAGCCGGAATTGATTTTGTGGCCATCTTTGCCGTGATAGACTGGATAGCCTTTGGCTTCGGCAATTTCGGATTCTGCTTCGGTGAGATAGATGTTTTTGAAGAAGGAGCCAGAGCTGGCTTTCTCCAGTGGATCGGGGAGTTTGTCGGCACGGATGGCGCTGACGATGGCGCGGATGCCTTGGGGGGTGAAATTAGTAGAGTTGTGATCGGAGATGTATTTTTCGATGGAGCGGTAGAAAGGGCGGGGCATTTGGCCGGTTTGGAGCTTTAAGGTGATAGAAATAACAAAATAACGATTTTTCTCGGTGGTGTTGAGGATGCTTTTTCTATAGCTAAAGCCTAAATCGTCGTGAGTGAGAGTTTTGAAAGTGTGGCTGACAATATCGTAGACTTCGATACTTTCTAGAGTGTCGGCGATTTCTTGGCCGTAAGCGCCGATGTTTTGCACCGGTGCGGCACCGGCGAGGCCGGGGATTTTGCTCAACGCTTCAATGCCGGTAAGATTTCTTTCACAAGCGTAAGCGACGACGTCGTCCCAGTATTCGCCACCCATAACTTTTATACGCTGGACGGGTCCTGCCGCCAAAGTTTCCCCCACCGTGCTCGGCTCGCGCCTGCGCGCGTCGGGGGACCCCCCATTGGCGTCACCCGTCCATGTATCGTTTTCTTGTGACAATTCTGTGATGCCGCGCATGCGGTTGATGATAATTACGCCGTTAAAGCCTTCGTCGTGGCCGATGGTGTTGGCGCCGTAGCCAAGTACAAAAGTAGGGAGATTATAGGTAGCGGCGAAGCCAAAAGCATCAGGGATATCTTCGGGGCGTTCGATTTCTAAAACATAGCGAGCGGGGCCGCCGAGGCGCATGGTAGTAAGACTTGAGATTAAGATATTTTCGTTTACACGCATAGTGATATTATAGCAGGTTTTATTTAATAATTCACTGCATCTCGGAAAAATAACCGGGAGCGGAATGAAATGCAAGGTGGGGGGTTGAAATCTGCAACTGGGTGTGATAAGTAAGTGGCAGGAAATAGGGGTGGCGTATGTTTAAAAAACAATGGTACGGAGAAAGGAGGGTTATGGAAGAATTAGAGTTGGATTATATAATAATCAAGCTAAAAAAGAAATCTCCTCGGACAGCATCCGAAGAGAAATCATAACCTGATATAATCCTACCATACACTAGTGTAAAAGTCAACCCTGTTTCCTATAAAGAATATATTATATAATGTCAAAAGAAAGGTAATACTATTATGGCAAAAAAGGATGCGGTGGCAGAAAACAAAAAAGCTAAACAGGAAGACGGAAAAAGTGAAGCCTTGAAGCTAGCGATTGCGCAAATTACGAAGCAATTTGGCGACGGCTCGATAATGAAGCTGGGTGAAACGCCAAAGATGGATGTAGAGTTATTGCCTAGTGGCTCGCTTTCTTTGGATTTGGCGCTAGGTGGTGGCTGGCCAAAGGGGCGGATTATTGAAATCTATGGGCCGGAATCTAGTGGTAAAACTACATTGGCGTTGCACGCGATTGCGGAAATGCAAAAGCAGGGTGGCCAGGCGGCGTTTATAGATGCGGAGCACGCTTTGGACCCGGCATACGCTAAGAAGATTGGCGTGGACACGGCGAATCTTTTGATTTCGCAGCCGGATAATGGTGAACAAGCTTTGGAGATCTGTGAAACATTGGTGCGCTCTAATGCGGTAGATTTGATTGTAGTAGACTCGGTGGCAGCACTAGTACCACAGGCCGAAATAGATGGTGATATGGGTGATGCGCAGATGGGACTTCAGGCGCGGCTAATGAGTCAGGCCATGCGTAAACTTACTGGTATTATTTCTAAATCGCGCGCGACAGTGATCTTTATTAATCAGATTCGGATGAAGATTGGTGTGATGTTTGGTAATCCAGAAACCACTACTGGTGGTAATGCGTTGAAATTTTATGCTTCGGTGCGGGTAGATATTCGCCGAATTGGTCAGATCAAAGATGGTGATAATATCGCTGGTAATCGCACGAAGATAAAGGTAGTGAAGAATAAAATTGCGGCACCATTCCGTACGGCAGAGTTTGATATTATGTACAATGAAGGGATTTCTAAAACTGGGGATATTTTAGATCTTGGTGTACAATATGGTGTACTAGATAAGGCCGGGGCATTTATTAAATATAATGGTGAGACCTTGGGACAAGGACGCGAAGCGGTGAAGAGATTATTCCGTGAAAAACCGGAGTTGATGGAAGAGATTGAAAAACAAGTAAGGGCTAAAGCTCAAGATGCATAAAGACGAGATTTGGCAGCTGTACTATAAAAATGGCGAGCCGATACCAGGAGCAGGGTGGGATTCTGCTCGAGATAATCCGACCGGGAAAGATACGGAAATTGTAGGAGTAGCGATAGTGTTTCTTTATCGGCGAAATGGGGATAGATTGGAGTTTTTGTGGCAAAAAAGATCAGACGAAATAGATAGATACCCGGGAGATTGGGATATATCGGCAGGCGGACATATTAATTTGGGCGAAAGTGTAGTAGAGGCGGCGGTGCGGGAAACGCGCGAAGAGATTGGAGCGAAAATTACTGCAAATGAGCTGGAATTTGTAACTATGCGGCCATTTAACAAAAATAGGTTTGCCTGGGTGTATCTAGTAGATTGGACGGATAGGGCAGAGGAATTTCATTTTGACGATAAAGAGGTCTCGGAAGTGAGGTGGGTGGAGTATGGCAAGATGGACGAATTTCGCAAAGAGTTTGCGAAAGCGCCTTTAAAGAGGGACAACTTAACTTTTGAGATGCTGGATGTTTGGTTGAAGGAACATGGAAATCTACAAGCTGAGTGACGAAATACCCACTAGGGAAAGGTTGACAAAAAAGCGTAAGCGTGATATAATGCAAGGAGAAGCGCCGATAAGCGCGGGGGCTTCTGGTGGGGAGTTGAAAATCACTGATATTAAACAAGCGGTGAGGAATGAAAATCGGGTAAATATCTATGTGAATGGTAGATATACTTTTTCGCTAGATGTGGCGCAGGTGGTAGACATGGGGGTGAAGATTGGGCGAGTAATTAGTGAAGAAGAATTGGCGGATTATAAGAAGGCGAGTGAATTTGGTAAGGCTTACCAGAGAGCTTTGGAATGGGTACTAATGCGGCCTAGGAGCGTGCGCGAGCTGAAGGATTATTTAAGGCGAAGAGAAATACAAAGTGAAGCCAAAGAGAAAAAGAAAGATTGGGAAAGAGATCGAGAGATTGCGGAACTAGTGGCGAAAGGCGAAGAATTGGATGCTAGACGGTTGGAAAAGAGGGCAGAACGTGCGAAAAACAGGGTAAAGTACGATTTTAAAGATTTGATTGTGGAGAGATTGGTGGAGCGAGGCTATGTGGATGATGTCAAATTTGCGCAGTATTACGTAGAGAATCGATTTGTAAAAAAAGGGGTTTCACGTAAAAGGTTGAAGATGGAACTAATGAAAAAGGGGATTTCGCAGGATATTGTAGAAGAAGTGTTGGATGGACGTAATGATGAAGAAGAGATTCTGAAGATTATTGCCAAAAAACGGGCAAAATATGATGACGAAAAGCTAGTGGCTTATCTTTGCCGGCAAGGGTTTTCGTATCAATTGGCGAAAGAGTTGGTAGAAAAAACTATTGATTAATCTTTGGGCTGTTCTTTGACGTCGGCGGGGGCAAAGCCGGGCTGTTTTTCGCGGAATGGGTTGACGAAATTAGGAACGAAGTCTTCTTTTTCGGCCTTTTTCTTTAAAACTTTTTCTTCATCTTTGACGACGACTTTATAATCGGTAATTTCGACGATTTCTTTGCGGTGAATGGTGAGCTCGGGGTCGATAAAACTTTTGATAGCAGGGCGTTTGACGATAAGCTGCTGAATGATGAAATCGTCTGAGGTGACGGTATAATCTGAAACTTTACCGAGTTTGCTGCCTTTTTTGGTCTCTACTTTAAGGCCGATAAGATTAAAATTGAGTTCTAGGACTTTGGCGATTTTGATGATGTCGTCTGGGGCGACGAGTTCGTCGATGTTGTCTATGACCATGCCGAAGCTAGAGTATTCGCGGATACTGGGGATATCTAGAAGGTTAGCACCGAAACGGGGAATGGGGCCACCTTCTAGGCGAAAGGCGATGATCTTGAGGGTGTCTGGATCGACGATAGCATTGGCGACGCGACCGATAGTGCCATTGGCTTGTACGCTAAGAACCGGTGTGCCGATAAGTTTGCTTGCGTAAACTAACATATTCTAATTATAGCACAAGTTGTTTGGCGTCTTTAATGTCGTAATTGCTGATTTTGATGCGGCGAAGAGCGGTGAGGTAGGCGCCGGTACCTAATGCTTTGCCGATATCTTCGGCTAAAGTTCTGATGTAGGTGCCGCTACTACAGTGGACTTTGATTTTGAGTTCGGGGTAATTGTAATTTAGGATTTCGATACTGTAGATTTCGACCTGTCTTGATGGTATATCGAAATCTTTACCCTCTCTAGCTAATTTATAGGCGCGTTGACCATTGATTTTGATGGCACTGAATTTGGGTGGGGTTTGGGTGATTTTGCCTACAAATATTTGACAAAATTCACTAATCTCGGAAGCTTCGCAATGTGATAAATCAGAGATTTTATCACATTGCTCCGCCCCTTCGGCGGCAAGAATCTGCCTTCGGCAGATTTTGCCTTTATGTTCCTCGATTTTAGTGAATTTTGTTTTTTGTGCGCAATTTTTATCTTTTTCCTGTGGAAAAGTTTCGCTATGCTCAGAAAAAGCCACTTCTGTAATTTCTCCTTCAGGATCTCCTGTTGAAGAAATATAGCCAAGTCTCAAAGTGGCTTCGTAGACTTTATCAAGCTTTAAAAATTCATTGGATTTTTTGGTCATTTTACCGGAGAGTAAAATGAGCAGGCCGGTGGCGAAGGGGTCTAAAGTGCCAGTGTGGCCGACTTTGACTTTGTGACCGAACTCGGCTTTTAGTTTGCCGCGAATTTTGGCGACTACGCCAAAGCTAGAAATATCGGCGGGTTTGTCGATGAGGATAATTTGATCTTCCATTGACATAATTGTAACAGATGTGATATAATTGGTCTACTATGATAACAAAAGAGAATAAAGACAAGGCTATTGCCAAGGTTGCCCGTAACAAGGCAGATGTTGGTTCTCCTGAAGTTCAAGTTTCTATTCTTACGGAGCGGATTAAAGAAGTGACCGAGCACGTAAAGAATAACAAACATGACTTTATGGCCAAAAGAGGTTTAATTCAGATGGTAGGGAAGCGCAAAAAGCTTCTGAAGTACCTAGAGACGACCGATTTTGAGCTATATAAGAAAACCATCAGCAAACTCGGTTTGCGTAAATAATTTGGCGATAGAAATAACCCGTCGGATAAACCGGCGGGTTTTTGCGGTTACGCTTCATCTAATGACCAAGCGTTCTGCTGGACCGCATTTCTGGTACGAGCGAGTTCTTTACGATCTTTGCTTGCTTTTTTGCGAGCTTTGCGCGCGTCAAGAATCTTTAAATCAGGTAAATATTTCCGCATAGCCTTTTTGATGGTGGGCTTGTGGATGTCTTTGCCTTTGGAATTGATAACGTCTTCATCTTCGGCAAGCGCCAAAATGACTTCTTCGAAATCAGCAATTAGAAGATTTGCGCTTCTTTTAAAGTTGTCTTGATAAATTCGGGGGTCGATTTTGTGTTCTCTGCGGAAGACTTCATCGGCCCAAAATTTACAGGTAGTCGTAGCGTCTTCTTTGGCGGCGAAAGTTGTGGCAGTAGATATTTTGTATCTGTATTTCACATACTTTCTGAACTCACTGGCGATGATAAATAGATCGCTAATGGAAAGCTCTGTTCGTATAGAAGTGGATACTCCGATTTCGTGATCATAAAGGTCGTTTAAATTCAAATCTATCAGCTCCTTATGGGAATGTACTATGGTTTGCAGCAGAAACAAACCTAACTTTTCTATTATAGCACAGATTGTGTTTTTTGTCAATGTTTGATATACTTGAGGGAGAAAGTTAAAAACTGGGAAGACGGCAGATATGGGTAATGGTCGACCTCAGGCCATTATCCGTATCTGGGGTTTTCCCAAGAAAGGGTATATTTTTATGGAAATTATAAATCCGAATGGTAAGAAAACGGTGCGGGTTTCGACGGATTGGCTGGGGAGAGAGCTGACGTTAGAGGTAAACCGCGTAGGGTTTCGGGCGACTTCGTCGGTGCTAGTGACCTATGGTGATACCGTGGTGCTAGGTTCGGTAGTAGTAGGTACGAAGCCGGTGGTGCAAGATTTCTTCCCCTTATCTATTGGCTACGAAGAGAAGTTTTACGCGGCGGGGAAGATTAGTGGGTCTAAATTTATTAAGCGTGAAGGCAAGCCGGCGGATGAAGCGATACTAGTGGGACGGCTGATCGATCGGCCGATTCGCCCGCTGTTCCCGAAAGGGTATCGCCAAGAGGTACAGGTGGTGTGTACGGTGCTATCGATGGACCCGAGTTTTCGGCCTGATTGCGTGGCGATGATTGCGGCTTCAAGCGCTCTTATGAATGCGGGCGTACCGTTTGATGGGCCAATTGCAGGGATTAGAATTGGTAGGATTGGTGGTGAATTTAAGGGGTTCTTGTCGCCAGAAGAAAGGGAAATCTCGCCGCTAGACCTAGTGGTAGCTTGTAAAGATGGTAAGGTGGTAATGGTGGAAGCTGGTGCGAATGAAGTGCCGGAAGACACGATTATCGAGGCGATGCACTGGGCGGTAGACAAGGTACAGCCGGTGCTAGACTTACAGCGTGAATTGGCTAAGCAGGTAGATGCTACGCCACAAGAATATGAATTGGTATTACCGGACGAAGCGGTGATGGAAGAAGTGTTGAAGTGGACGGAAGGCAAGTTTGGCTCGAAAGTGCGTGGTAATGTGATGGAGCGGGCGCAGATATTGGATGATCTTAAATATGCGATGCACGATGAAATGGCTTTGAAACATGGTGAAGGTGAAACGGATAACGAGAAGGTAGAGTGGTACGATGAGAATTTGCGTGATGTGTATGACCAGGCATTTGAGCTGGCAGTGCACAAGGAAGTAAGGCGGGGGATTGTAGAAGAAGGGGTGCGGCCAGATGGAAGAAAATTAGATGAGGTACGGCCGCTGTCTTCGCAGGTAGGGATTTTGCCGAGAACGCACGGGTCTTCGCTGTTTACTCGTGGAGTAACGCAGGCGATGAATATTGTGACACTCGCACCTCTTTCGTATGCACAAGAGGTGGATACGATGGAAGTAACGGATGGTAAGCGGCGTTATATGCACCACTACAATGCGCCACCGTATACCGTAGGTGAGCCAGGCCGGATGGGGGCACCAGGGCGGCGAGAAATTGGCCATGGGTATTTGGCAGAGCGGGCACTTTTGCCAATGCTACCTAGTGAAGAGGAGTTCCCATATGCAATTCGTAGCGTAACCGAGATAATGTCACAAAATGGCTCCACCTCGATGGCAGCGACTTGCTCTTCTTGTATGGCTTTGATGGACGCAGGCGTACCGTTGAAACGGCCAGTATCTGGCGTAGCGATGGGGCTAATGGTAGATGTGCCAAAGGGTACGGAAATTACCGCGGGTGATATCGATAAGGCTTATGTACTTACGGACCTAATGGATGCGGAAGATTTTGCTGGTGATATGGACTTTAAAGTGACTGGTACTACTGAAGGTATTACGGCTTTGCAAATGGATATGAAGGTACACGGTTTGCCGGTAGAAATTCTTGAAAAAGCCATCAAGCAGAGCCACGCTGGGCGGATGTTTATCTTGGACCATATTGTGAGTGTAATTGATAAGCCACGGGCAGAGATTAGTAAGTATGCGCCGCAAATTGAGAAACTGATGATTAACCCGGATAAGATTGGTGCGGTGATTGGTAAGGGTGGTGAGATGATTAATAAGATTACTTCGGAAACTGGCGCGGAAGTGGATATTGAAGATAATGGGCTAGTAACAATTTCTGGTACCGACCCAGAGAAAATCCAGAAGGCTTTGGACTGGGTGCGGGGACTAACCGAAGAGCCGGAGGTAGGGAAAATTTACAATGGTACAGTAGCGGCGATTAAAGATTTTGGCGCGTTTGTGACGATACTACCAGGGATTGACGGGATGCTACATATTTCGCAAATCTCTGACAAGCGACTAAAGAAGGTGGAAGAAGTATTACATATGGGCGATAAGGTAAGGGTACGGCTGGTGGCGATAGATGATAAGGGGAGATTGTCGCTCACGATGAAGGGGCTAGACTAAAATGAAGAGAACTCCGGAGTTGTCATCAAGTGGGGAGGGGGAATCAAAAAAAGAGCAAGATTCGTCGGCTGTGCGAAATAAAAGGTTGGGGGGTGCGGCGTTAGTTACGGATAAGGGTGATGTGGATCGAGGCTTTGGTAGTGAGGTGCTTGATGAAACATCTCGAGCGGTTGATCAAGTACACGATCATTTTCTGGAAGATATTAGCCCAAAAGAACATTTTGAGCGAGACTTTGGTCCAAATCCTTTAGAAACAGAAGAAGATTATAGGGAGGTTTTTGACCTTTTCTTGCAAGAAGAGTTGGTTCCAGAATACCATAATAATCGTGGCGGAAATTATAGCCTTAGATTGACATATCGGCCATATAAGGAAACAGTGCGTACTTATTTAGGAAAGACAAGAGAGGTTATAGAGGATCTTGCTGGGGAAAGTGGAAAACTACCAGAGACAGATGTAGCGATTTATTTGGATAAATCGGCGAGGCCAGTGAGTTGGTTTGTGAACGAATTTTGGGAGGATTTTACGGATAAGCCAAAGCCACAGACGGAGCACTTGGCGATAGATCGGAGATTTTGGTTTGAATTTTTTGGCGTTGAACTTGTTTCTGGCGAATATTTAAAAGAAAATAGAGAACAGCTTGCAACATGGAGAGATTTGCCGATCCACAATGTAAAGCAAGACGAAATGAGAGAACTCTGGAAGCTTTTAAAGGATGAAGTAATTACGCATGAAGAACTGGATGCTATCTTGAGAGGTTCTTCTGATGTGGATAATCGGATTATAGGAAGAGCGATTGATGCTGTGATTAAGGAAAGGGGGGATATGGCGACTCAAGCAGAGGTGGATTCGTGTGTAAAGGAAGGTCGGGCTAGGACAAAGATACTTAATGATAAGGAAAGACTCAAGAATATATACGATGCCTGCATGATTGCTGTACGGTTACGAGGGTTATTTGTGCCGGGGGGACTATCGGAGGAAGATTTGAAAAATCCGGAGAGAATTATGGATTATTCGGTGGGTATGGAAGGGAAAAATATAACCATTATTGATGAAGTAGCGCGGACAGGAACGACGAGAGAGATTGCTAAGCATTTTATAGAGTGGGCTTTTCCAGAGGCGGCAAGTGTTAATTTCTATGTTTTCTTTGAAGCAAAAAAATTACATGATGCGAATAGTCCTATGAATGGCCAGATGTTGATGATTCCTTTTTGGTATTCGTTGGTACATGATGATGGGACTGGGCGGGGTATTAGTGGGCCTGATAAAGTCACATATAAGGAAAAATATAGGCAACAACCAAACAATAGTAATTGGGCAGCGGCTTTTGGTTCTGATTTTTTGGGGGTTCCAATAGCATATGAAATGGAAAAAGATAAAAAATCATTGCGTCTGCGTGAACAGATTACCCGCTTAAGAGTTGAATATGAAAAAGGGCACATTAGCTGAAGCATAAAAAATGCCCCTGAACCGAAGTTCAGAGGCGCCAAAGGAAGTCATAACCGGGTGCAGGTGGGGCACTAGCATAGACGAGGATTTGACTTTCTAATGGTCTGTCAAGATAATATCGAAATTTGATTCGAAAACAATCTTTGATATTATCTATGTAACCATGGACCCAAGTGCATTTTTCGCTAATTTCTGAATAGCCTTCTAATTTGAAGACTACTTCGTCGAGCTGGTCGGTGTGGAGATTGTAGAGTACTACACTCAGACGATCCCCAGGTTTTGCGTTTAAAAGATTTTTTGGAAAATGTTCTTTGTCAAATTGATAGAATGTGCCGTGGCCTTCCATATAATTAAAGTCGGTACGGCGAAGAACCGAACCTGGCGCTCTTTTTGGCGCTTTGACCTTGATGGGTTGAGAACCAATGCACAATTGTCTCATCATATTATGATCACCACCCTTATTTTTAAAGTACCTAAACCTGGCCGACTATGGCTTTACTGTCTATTATAGCATAGATTGTGATTTTTGTCAATATTTTATTGTTAATAGGGGGGAAATGTTATATAATTATAGGTATGGATAAGATACGGAATTTTTGTATAATTGCGCATATTGATCACGGGAAAAGTACGATTGCGGACCGGATGATGGAGCTGACTGGTACGGTAGAGAAGCGCGAGATGAAGTCGCAACTCTTGGACTCAATGGAGCTAGAGCGGGAGAAAGGGATTACGATCAAGTTGGCGCCGGTGACGATGCATTGGAAGGGATATACCTTGAACCTGATCGATACGCCGGGGCACGTGGATTTTTCGTATGAGGTTTCGAGGTCTTTGCAGGCGGTGGAAGCGGCGGTGCTGGTAGTAGATGCTACGCAAGGGATACAGGCGCAGACTTTGGCAAATGTGTATCTCGCGATAGAGCAAAACCTCACAATAATTCCGGTGATAAATAAAGTGGATTTGCCGGCGGCGGATGTAGAAAAAACCGCAGCGGAGATAATAAATCTCCTTGGATGCTCGAGAGATGAAATAATTGAAGCGAGTGGAAAAACTGGGTATGGGGTGGATAAAATACTAGATGCGGTGGTTGAAAGAGGTCCGGCGCCAGCTTTGTTGGGGTCGCAGGCCACCCGTGCATTGATTTTTGACTCTTACTTTGATGACTATCGGGGGGTGGTGCTGTATGTGCGGATTTTTGAGGGGGAGATTAAGAAGAACGCGGAGATTTTGATGATGGCGGCGGAGACGAAGGGGTTGGCGCTAGAAGTGGGGGTGCTGACGCCAAAAATGACGCCGCGCGAAAGCCTGAAGGCGGGGGAAATTGGCTATATTGTGACGAACCTGAAAACCACGCGTGAAGCAAAAGTAGGTGATACGGTGACCTTGGCGAAAAACCCAGCAGTTAAAGCTTTGCCGGGGTATAAGAATGTGCTGCCGTTTGTGTATGCAGGGTTTTTTCCGGTATCTAATGACCAGTATAAGGACCTAAGGGAAGCGATAGAAAAACTAGCACTTTCGGATTCGGCGCTGAGATTTGAGCCGGAGAATTCGCCAGTATTAGGATTTGGACTCCGAATCGGGTTTTTGGGGCTTTTACATATGGATATTATCCGTGAAAGGTTGGAGCGGGAGTTTGGGCTGGATTTAATTGTGACGAATCCATCTACAAATTATGAAGTGGTGATGAATAATGGTGAGGTGCGAGAGATAAAATCGGCGGCGGATTTGCCAGATGTCTCGGAAGTAAAGGAAATTCGCGAGCCGTGGGTGAAGGGCGAGATAATTTTGCCAAAAAATATGATTGGTAATGTACTGAACTTAATTAATGAAAAACGGGGGCACCAGACTAACCTAAGTTATATAGAAGATAGGGCGGTGATAGATTTTGAAGCGCCGATGGCGAATTTACTGACAGATTTTTATGATCAGTTGAAATCAGCGACGAGCGGGTACGCTTCATTTAATTATGAACTGAATGGTTATAAGGCAGAAGATTTGGTGCGAGTAGATTTTCTAGTAGCGGGGCATAAGATGGATGCCTTATCTATAATGTGTCACAGAAGTGAGGCGGAGGCGATAGGGCGGGAAGTGACGAAAAAGCTGAAAGAAGTGATACCTAGGCAGAATTACGAGGTGGCGCTGCAGGCAGCGATAGGGGCAAGAATTATAGCACGCGAAACGATTGGTGCATATAGAAAAGATGTGACGGTAAAAATTCACACTGGCGATAGAGATAGAAAGGCGAAACTATTGGAAAAACAGAAACGCGGTAAGGCAAGAATGAAAAGGTTTGGTAAAGTGGATATACCGAGTGAGGCCTTTACCGTAATGCTAAAGCGCTGACGCTCCGCTACACAGTTCATTAATTTAAAGGAGCTTTACAATGTGATAATCTAAAGATTTTATCACACTACTACGCCCCTTCGGCGGCAAAATCTACCTAAAGGTAAATTTTGCCTTTATGTCCTTTAATATTAATGAATTGTGTAATAAAACCTTTAGATGTTTTGATTTTAATCTATGATATAATCATAAATATGAGAAAAAAGAGGCTAATCTCCTATTGTATCATACTTATGTTTTTTTGTCAATGTTCTACAGGGGTGATGGCGATAACGGAAGCGCAGAGCGAGGCGATAGTGGAACATTGTGCTACAATAAAAGATGATTTAAAGAAGGTGCAAAAAGAAGATGCCAGAGTGCGGGTGTATCTAGGTGGATATTACGAGACGATCCTCTCGAAATTCATTACGCCTCTGAATGTGAGGCTGGTTGAAAATAATTTGTCTAGTGCTGGATTGGTG
The DNA here is from genome assembly GCA_017421325.1 of Candidatus Saccharimonadota bacterium. Classification (GTDB taxonomy): domain Bacteria; phylum Patescibacteriota; class Saccharimonadia; order Saccharimonadales; family Saccharimonadaceae; genus Nanosyncoccus. Next base: position 2,534 of record JAFOJO010000013.1, on the reverse strand, counting down.
GAGAATCAGAATGATTTTGCGGCGAGTAGGACGATTTTTGCGAATGATTTTATTAACTATCAGCAGGGGTTGGAAGAATTGGTAGGAATGGACTGTAAAGAAAAGCCAGAGGAATTTTATAATAAATTGGTAACAGTACGACAAAAACGCAAGACAATGGTGCAAGACGTACTAAAAATGCGTAGTCTGATTTCTGAGCACGTAAAATTAGTGGAAGGATTGAAGGGGAAACTATGACGGAAGTAGGACGCAAGACGGAAAAGAAAAAAATGACACACGGGGGACGGAATTTGGTGATACTAGGAGTGGCGGCTACGGTGATTGCGGTGGTGACGACCGGGGCTTCACTGGTGATTTATCATAATTCTGGAGATATATATTTGGATAGGTCGCGGCCGGGTTATTTGCCAGACGAAGAGGAGATTGAAGAGGAAGGAGAGAAGGAAGAAGAATATGTGTTTGAAAAAACTGGTAAGCTGACAATGAATGTGATTGAGGAATATTTGGAGAAATTGCAAGTGGAGGTGCGAGCGGTTGATGAATACGAAAAACCGTTTGACGAAAGTGCGTTGTCAGATGAGAGGTTAGGAATACCGAGTTCGGAAACGGAATAGCTTGATATTTTAGCAAAAAGAGCTTATACTTAAAATAAGAATGAAACAACAAAAGAAAAATAGGTCGCGGTTGTTTGGGGGGATCGCCTTAGGGGTGTTAGTGTTGGGCACTGGGGTGGCTATAATTGGATTATCTAAGACGGTGGGAGAAATTACGGAGAAGGTGGTTTCGAAAACGCCGGATGCAATATTGGCTAGTGCGGGAGTAAGTGAAGAAAAACTGGTGTCGGTGCCAGTAATTTATTATGATCAAAAGGCGGATGAATGTGTGAATTTGTACGATACGAGCTTGAGAAATGAGCTAGAAGCGCGGCAATTTGAGTGGGAGAGTTGTGGGTATTACAATAAAGAGATCGAGCAAGGTTTGGTAGAGTTTGAATTGGACGAGAATTACTTGCCAGTGGTGATGGGTACCGGTAAACTGACACCGAATCGTGGCTTAGATATGGAACGATGGTTTAAAGCGGTGGAAGGTAAGAGTGAAAGCTATGCCGGGGTATTGAAAATGCAGTACGTGGCGAGGGGGGCAGAGTTTGTTTTTGAGGCAGAGAAGTTTTATCCACTGGATACAGTAGAATTTAGTAAAGGTGACAAAGTGAACATAGATGGACATAACCATCTATTTACGATGAGTTTTGCGGTGCCGTTTACAGTATTAAGAAGTGGGATGGAAGAGCTTGAATTGACGGCGGACGACGATACGTTTGTATTTGTGGGGGATAGATTGGTGCTGGATATGGGTGGCATACATGATGCGGTGACTGGGAAATTTGTAATACGCGAGAATGGTGAGATTTATGTAGGGGTAGATGGTGAGGATCTGGCATATTCTGGCGTAAAGGTGGGAAAAAATGATGGTTCTATTGTGCGAATTTTTCATGCGGATAGGGATGCGGCAGATTCGACGTTTAATGTGAAATTTAGCGGGATGAATTTGGGTGTTACTGATACGAGATTGGCGGACGATGATGGCGTGCAAGTTGCGTATGATCCGAGCGACCCAACTTACGTAGCGCCACTGGGTGAGAGCTCGGTATTTCGGCCAGATTCTACGAAAGGACTGATTGTAATGGCGACGATTGAGGGGGTAATGATAGTAATAGCATCAGTGCTGGTGGTGTCGGTAGCGCGGTTTATGGTGAAGCAAAAAGCTAGGAAATAGTTAGTTTTTGTCGCTTGGCTTTACGTAGTTTTGTTAGGCTACTTGCGGGGCTTAGAGATATTGGCAGGGCGGCCGTAGTCTGGTAGGATGATTTGATGCTGTTTGCCGCGGTGGTCGTAAAGGGGGATATTTAGTTCTGAGGCTAGAGTATTTACCACTGCGGCGCCAATGCGGAGACCGGTGAATGAGCCGGGGCCAGACATAAAAGTGATTTCGGTGATGTCCTTAAAAGTTTTATGGTTCTCGGCGAGTTTGTCGTGGATGAATTGCAATAATTTTTCAGCTAAATCGTTGGCAAAAGTATATCTATATTCTTTATCGTTTAATTTAAGAATAGTTTCGGGGGTGGAAGTATCTAAGTATAATTTCATAGAATGATTATAACATATGATGATACACAATCTATAATCTTAATTTTATCTGCGCCTACGCTGCACGCCGGGAAGAATTTTTCTAAATTTTTTAACGAAAAATCGCTCGTCTCACGCCAGGACACAAGGTTCGCTCGTCGATTTTTCTAAAATTTAGAAAAATTTTCTCGGGTTTGCTTTATGCAGATTAAATTAAGATTGTAGATTTATGCTTCGACTGCCATTCTCGTTATATGTTATATGTATCCTGATACGATTTTCTGGAAGGATATTTGCGACAGATTCACCCCATTCAACAATGATGATATTTTCTGGGTTATCTAAGTTTTCTTGTAAATCGTCTAGCATGAGGCCGGGGTCGGGGAGACGGTAGAAATCGTAATGAAT
>JAFOJO010000012.1 GCA_017421325.1 Candidatus Saccharimonadota bacterium | reverse complement strand
TCGTCGCTTCAGTAAAAACGACGATGTGGCTGATAAGACTTCCGCCTACGCCACCCTCTATTATGTCTTGGTCTATCTTAGCAAAATCTTAGCACCATTTACTCCGTTCCTAGCCGAAGAACTCTATCAAAAAATGACTGGTAGCACCAACTCTGTCCATCTCTTAGACTGGCCAGAAGCCGGCGAGATTAACAAAGATGTGCTAGCCAAAATGGCCCGCACTCGCCAAATCATTACCGATGCTCTCGCTCTTCGTATGCAAAAATCCGAGACCGAGCAACAAATCAAAATCCGCCAGCCACTCTCTAAATTGGTCTATGATGGCGAAAAACTACCAGATTTCTACGAGCAGATTATTGCCGATGAAGTTAACGTGAAAAATGTCGCAAACGGCCCGGAATTCACGTTGGACAAGACCCTTACCGAAGAGCTAAAGAGGGAAGGCTACGCTCGCGACCTTATCCGTGCCATCCAGGCCGCCCGCAAACACGCCGGCCTCCAGGTAGACGACCAAATCAAGCTTTCACTATCTGTGGATCTACCAAAAGGTTACGAAGCTTTAATCAAATCCGAAGTAAACGCCACGGAAATTAGCAAAGAAGGAAACTACGCTTACGACGAAATCGCGAAAATAGGCGGCGAAAATATCACAATCTCCTTAGAGAAGATATAGTTTGCAAAGTAATTTTTGTCAGCATAAATGAGACTTAGGCCAGATTTTTGAACGTTGTTTTTACAACTTAGCAATGAAAAAATCTCCCCCAGCGTAGCGCCTAAGGAGATTTTTCTTGCCCTATGTTGTAAAAACAACAGGTTCAAAAGTCCAAGCTGACAAAAATTACTTTGCAAACTACCCCTGTATATTTGACAGATCTCGATATTTTAAGCATAAATACTATTGACAAAATCACACATGTGTGCTATACTCAAAACAAGTTAGAAAACAAAACAAACATTCTAACAAATCACAACAAAAATAAAAACAAAGGAAAACAAAATGACCACACAAACAATTAAATTGCCAACCAAAGTAATAGATTCGGACTGGAAAGACGACATTGATTACGAACCATACGAAGATGAAAAAACTTACATCTCGCCTAGCGACGTAAAGAAAGAAACTATCGACAGAATCAAACGATCGCCAATTAAGCTATCTATTGACGGTCTTTGGAAATGGAAAGGAGAAGAAAATAAAAAAGTCGCTGCCTAAAGCGACCGATGAGACCACGGCCACAAGCTACATAGTCACAAGTTTTCCGAAAAAATAGAAAGGACAAAACCCATGTAAGACAAACACCAGAATATTTAAATTAAAAAGAAAGGAATTGCCTATAAGTTAGACACCAGTTATTTAAAAATTACAATTTGTTTTACGGTGCCATTACGATCCTTAGACACCGCAAGGGAACCATAAATTACGTTAAAAACCGAACATAGTGTTCGGTTTTTAACTGCTGTAAAATATTTCAAATTCAAAGGTTGACATTAAAAAAAGGTTATGTTAAACTAAGCCCAAGAAAGGTCAATATTATCAAATAAAATCAAAATTATGGATAACTATCTCGTCGATCGAGAAACTTTGGGCCAGTTTGTCGACGAACTCATGAAGAAAAAACCTCTTCCAGCCAATACGGCAGAAGAACTCAATGCCCTCAAGGAAAGAAATATCGAGGCCCTCGACCACGAGATAGGTATGGCCATTTTTAGTGACCTAGACGAAACTCAACTTAAAGAATTTAATCAGATGCTTGATCGCAACGAAGAATCCCCCGAGGCTTTTCAAAATTTCTTCCAAACCGCCGGCATCGACCTAGGGAAAACCATTGCTGACGCTGTGCAAAAATTTAGCATCAGATTTTTAGGAGGTGAAAATGCCTAGTAATCCAAACGTGTCGACCGTCACAAATCCTAACGTTGGCGCAGGTGACTTCGAAAATCAAGGTGAAGCCTCTCGCCAGGCTGCTCGAAAACTTGGCGAAACAGGCAACCGAGCTTATATTGAAAAATTACTTGCCGAACGTAGCGCACTTATTGCTAGGCGTAATAGGCTTGCAGCGCTAGAACAAAAATTAACAGAAGATATCGAACGAGAAGAACAATCCCTGGCAAATGGCGGCCAGCCGCCCTCCTCCACTAACGAGGCACCAACATCGACTAGTCTAGAAGCCGAAAATGTTCCTCAAAGCGAAGCCGAAAGGACTTTTAACAGGAGCAAGAAAAGCGCCGCATTTAAGATGGCAATTGCCGCTACGGCTGCTGCTGCCATAGCGCTGGTTACCGGCGCCGTTGCTACATGGTTTGGTGGTAACGCTAGCCAAGCCGCTACCCCAGATCGCCCAGGCGTTACAGATACGGCAAACACCAGTGCCGCCACCGGAGAAACTCAAGAAGCCGAGGGTATTTACGATGGCTACGGCGAAAAAGGCATGTGGCTCTCTGAGGATAAAGGTGGTCAATACGATTTTGCCTCTGCTAAAGAAGTTGCCGAGGTTTGCGATAACGACGAATGCGAGATGATTAAATACACCGCCCGCAATCAGGTAGAGAGTTATGCAGACTACCTGGCCAATCTCCCAGAAGAGCTCCAGCCGGAAGGCTTTAAAGGCCTCACAATATTGGAAACCGAGAAAAAACTCGAAAGCTTATCAGACGAAGAGTTCGAAGCGGTCAAACAAATTTTCGATAGCACCATAGATGGAGCATATACTCGCAGAGTCACAATCAATGGTGAACAAAACAACGCCTACATGAGATTAAAAGATTCCAATAAGGGTGCTACTCATGGCAATATGGAACTAGTTGCTTGTACTACCAATGAGAATAACCTTGAAGTTACTCAACTATATTGGGTAGATAAGGATGGCAAGGAAATCGGTACAATGAACGTGAAAATGACACCAGTATATGACGGTAATGGCAACATTACAGGCTTTATGGGTTGCAACCAAGTAATCGGCAATAATAAATATGTGTATACTGGTCTCACAGAAATTACTGAAAATCCGCCCGTTACCCCCACTCCCACTCCTACTCCTACTCCTACCCCTACCCCCACTCCTACACCGACGCCTCCTCCAGGCGAGAATATCAAGCCAAAAGATGCGGACAATCTCACCCGCATTGATAATCAAATCAATGAAGATATTGCAAAAGATATAGACACTTATAAGGTTGTAGTCACGCCTAATCCTGGTGTTAGCGAAGACGATATTACATATAGGCCATCTTCTGACGTCTATGAATTTACTGCTCCAAATATCGTTCAGAACGACTCTTCAAAAGAAGCTACTCCAGTTGAGGAGCAGATTAGTTCAGAGAATAATTACAGCGAGAATCTCGGCGGAGCTAATACCAATGAATATGCCCCGGTTCAATCGAATGAATCCGGTCAGAACGAGGCTGATGCTAATAGAATCCAAAATAGCGAGCTCCCGAATGGTGAAACTCCAGAATCGTACGACATCTTATATGAATTAGGAATTAACTAAGGGTGAGGGAAAGGAAACCATGAAAAAAACTATAAACAAAACCAAGCTAAGCATTCTGGGGCTAGTCATTGCTTCTGTTGGGTTCGGCATACTTAATATCCAGTCAGCATCTGCCTGGGGTCCGCAGCGCGATACTTTCACTATGGAGAACCCGGCCACCTACCCTACTTTTAATTCCATCACCAATAACCCCACCATAGGCGACGAGCGAGATTTTGTCCGGGTTGGCGAAATTAATGCTGAAGTTACCGATCTCCAGAACGAAATCAACGTTGTACCTGGTCGGCAGTACCTAGTATACATATACTTCCATAATAATGCCTCAGCCACCTTTAATGATTCCGTCCACGATTATTCTGGTGTTGCCTGGAAAACTCGCATGGCATCCGCTTTTCCTACGGTTCTTACGCCATCCGACAGAGGCACTATATCGGCTACCATTACTGCAGAAAATTCCAACCCTGGCTCAGTTTGGGACGAAGCTTATATGACCACTTCCACTGATAAAGTTTTATTGCACTATGTCCCTGGTTCAGCTCATATTTATAACGACTGGAAAGCTAATGGCTCAATCATGCCATCGGCTCTCTTTACCGAAGAAGGCACGGCCATTGGCCTTAATGCACTCAATGGTGTAATCCCAGGTTGCGAAGAATATCATGGTGTAGTCACTTATGTCCTTCAGGCTGAAGAACTCGGTGGCTCTATCGACAAATCAGTCTCTAAAGACGGTGTTAATTTTGGCGAAAGCGTTAACATTGCCCCCGGCGAGGAAGCCACCTATCAACTTACCATCGCTAATACGGGCGATGTGGCGCTTACCAACGCCACCGTTAAAGACGTACTCCCGGCCGGACTTACATTGGTACCGGGTAGCGTGAAACTTCGCGCCAACGATTCTTCTACCTGGGACCAGCTCTCAGATGACATTTTTGGGAATGGCTACAATTTAGGCACCGTTGGCACTGGCAATACCGTGTACATTCAATATAAAGTAACCGCTGGCACCAATTTCGATTGTACCGGTACTGAGCTCACTAACAACGCTACGCTCGTATATGATAGTAATACTTCCTCTGGTGATAGCAAAACCGCCTCTACTACCATCACTGTCAAAAAAACCGATTGCGAGGAACCAGATGTCCCGTTGGATAATTGCGAGACCAATCCCGCTTTGGAAGGTTGTAGTACTCCAGAGAAAAACTGTAAAACCAATCCCGAAATGGAAGGTTGCCAAGAGCTCCCCAACACCGGCCCGCTCGAAATCGTGCTAGCCATCGTAATTATTACCGGCATTGGTGGCGGCGGTTACTACCTCTATCGCACACAGAAGACTTTGAACGCTGTCGAAGATAGCGTCTCGGGTAAAGATGTTAAAGAAGCTGAAGCCAAAAAAGGTCAAGAAGAATCGCAATAATACCTTCTCGGGGCATTTCGGAGCGCGGCAGCGCGAGAATTAGTGCCGTCCGCCCGTGGCGACGGGCCGGACGGACACGGCCCCGAAAGGTGTTATGCGATTCGACCCAGAAGGCATTATGCGGTTCTGCTCCGCTACTCTTTTCAAATTTCTCAAAATATGCTACAATATAGAGAATTAATAAAGGATTAATATGAAGAAAGCAGTTATCCTCGTAGGCGGGAAACAATATCTCGTTGAGGAAAAAGAGACCCTACGGGTGGACCTCCTCCCGGAAGGCACCAAAGAGCTCGAAACTGACGCTTTGCTTCTTATTGACGGCGATACCACCACGGTTGGCACCCCGACAGTAAAAGGCGTGAAAGTTTCAGCAAAAGTAGTTACGCCAATGGTAAAGGGTGACAAGGTTCGCGTTATCCGCTACAAAGCTAAAAAGCGCGTGCACAAAGAAACTGGCCATCGCCAGAAATACTCCGAAATTGAAATCACCAAAATCGGTTAAAATAAGCCCTCCGGGGCTTATTTTTATGTTATAATATAAGTATTATGAGTGCGAAGGTAATCTGTGTGACAAATCAAAAAGGCGGCGTGGGCAAAACTACCACCGCAGTAAATCTCAGCTACTACCTCGCCAAAGACAAGAAAAAGACCCTCCTAGTAGATTTTGATCCTCAAGGCAATGCTACTTCTGGCCTCGGTATTGAAAAGACAGACAAAGACACTCTCGGCGCCACCATGACAGAGGTCATCCTCGGCGCAGCCGGCATGACAGAAGCCATCCGCCCCACCAAGTACAAAAATTTTGATCTCGCCCCTGCCACACCAGAGCTCGCTAACGCCGAAGTAGAGATCACCAGCCAACAGAAAAAATTTGTTCGCCTGCGCGACGCCATCCGCACTATAGCAGAGAATTACGACTATGTCATTATAGATCTTCCGCCGTCCTTATCGCTCCTCACCGTTAATGGTATGATCGCATCTAACTATCTGCTCCTCCCGGTTCAGACCGAATTCTATGCTCTAGAAGGCGTAGCCCAGCTACTAGAGAGCATGAAATTAGTCATGAAACAAGCCAACCCACATCTAAAATTACTCGGTGTGCTCGCCACCATGTACGACAAACGTACTAGTCTCTCTTCCCAAGTCTACGATGAAATCAAGAAGTACTTCAAACAGCTTACTTTCAGCACCACCATCCCTCGCAATGTCCGCGTGGCCGAGGCCCCCTCGCATGGCGTGCCAGTCGGCGCATATGATAAGTTTAGTAAAGGCGCCAAAGCCTACAAAGAATTCACCAAAGAAGTATTAGAAAGGACAAAATAAACATGGCCAAAGGTTTAGGTAGAGGATTTGAAAGCCTTATCCCCACCGAGTTAATAGACGAAGAATTTGATATCACCGCCGCCGAAGATAAAAAAGGCAGCGAATTAAAAGAACTTAAACTTACCGACATCATCCGTGACGAGGATCAGCCTCGCCACGAGTTTAGCCAGGAAGCTATCGAAGCTCTTGCCGCTTCTGTCAAAGAGCATGGCGTGCTCCAGCCCATCGTCGTCACCAAAGAAGACGGCAAATACAAAATCGTCGCCGGCGAACGTCGCTGGCGTGCCAGTAAAATCGCCGGCCTAGATAAAATCCCGGCCATCATCCGCACCCTAGATAGCCAAAACCGTCTAGAGCTTTCCATTATCGAAAACGCTCAGCGTGAAGACCTCAACGCTATAGAGCTCGCCACTGCCTACGCCAAGCTCAAAACTCAGTTCAACCTTTCTTCCAAGGATATTGCCGCCAAGGTAGGAAAGAGCGAGGCTTCCATCCAAAACACTATGCGCCTGCTTAATCTCCCAGACGATGTGAAGAAAATCATGGTAAAAGAGAAATTATCCGAAGGCGTGATGCGCCCGCTTGTCTCTGCCGACGAAAAGACCGTAAAAAAGGTTTTGCCAAAGATTATCAAAGAAGGCTGGACCGCCCGCAAGGTGGAGCGCTACTTCGCTGAAAACAAGAAAAAATCCAGCACCGCCGCCATCAAGCGCGATGCTTACCATAAGGAAGAAGATGCTTTAAGCGCCAAGTATAATTCCGTGGCTCGCATCACTGGTCGCAGTCTCACCTTCCGCTGCAAAACTGAAGATGACTTAAAAGCTTTGATTAAAGCTTTATCTAAATAATTATTTTCCCCGCAAATATTTAACTGTGGTATAATTAAGATGCTACAGTTAAATATTTTTAATAAACCAAACGTTTTTAATATTTGGTGTTCACACGAATAGATGGCGCCGTAAGGAAGTCGACGTGTGAGTACCGTTTGGTTATGAAAATGTTTGGCTGTAGCACCCCTTGCGGTGCCATTTTTGTAATATACCCCGTTTACACAAAATGGCGCCACAAAGATTAGATAATTCAAGCCAAAAGAGAGGTAAAATGGGTGAAACAAATAAAACAAATAGCTACACAGAATTCTTCTATCACACTTTCCGCAACATTCTTCTAATCAGTATTCCATTAGTTATTATCTCCGCCATTATTCTATCTTCCCTCCATAGCTCCGCCACAGATTCAGGTTCCAGTACAGACCAAATACAGTTTTCTCTTTCTACCTCTTGTACAGTATCTAGTGTAGTAGATGAGGCACATACTAAAGTAATCTCTAATGGCACTTATCATAGCAATGTAGGCAAAACTACTATCACTACACTATGCAATGATGGTAATGGTTATAGTATCTATGCTAATGGCTTTTCTAATAACGAAGAAGGCAATAACAAACTAATTAATGCAGAACACCCAGAGTTCAGTATAGATACAGGGCTAAATACATCAGGATCAACTTCTGCTTGGGCTATGAAACTAAACAACATACCAGACGATCCTTCTCCTACCCCACCCACTATAGAAACACTATATAACGATACCTATGGATTAGTACCAAGTTATTGGACCAAAGTAGCTTCTAAAGCTTCTGGTACTACCGATATGGATGAAGGTTCTTCTTTTACTACTACTTACGCAATCTATACTACTTCCAATCAACATTCAGGCACTTATAATGGACAAGTCAAGTATGTCCTCACTCATCCATCATACCAACCATACGTATACTACATGCAAGAAGTAGATCAATGGAAGAATGCTATTGCCACAGGAGAAAGTGTGCAAGCTGTAGATTTAAGAGACGGTAAACAGTATTGGGTAACAAAGCTTAATGACGGGAATATTTGGATGACTAGTAACTTAGACTTAGATATAGGCGGCACAGGCGTAGCGGCATTAACATCAGAAAATACAGACATTAGCACTATTGCATCTGGTAGTGGTATCTACGTAGATGGCTATACTGAAAGCAATGGTGTCTGGACTTGGACGCCAGTATCTACTGCCATTACTTCTAACTATCACATCTCCAACAACACTGTTTCTCCAACTTGGCCAACTGATAGCCACACCATTCCATATTCAGCTGAAGGCGGCGATACCTACTACTACTATACTTCTAATTCCACTAGTAATGATACGAGATATAATTCTCTCAAAGCTTGTAAAGATGCAGGCCATACCGAAGCCGAATGCGAACGTTACTTTATCGGCGACTATTACAACTGGTCTGCTGCTATAGCTTCTAATAATTCTGCCGACATAAGCACTGATAACGATAGGGCTACTAATTCTATCTGCCCTAAAGGCTGGAGATTGCCTAATGCTTCTTCGACAGATAATGAATATAATGAATTTGGTAGGATGCTCTACGGAGCGGGCATTACTGCGGCTTTATCTAATGGCAATGATTCAGTAGGGTATAAAGATGGTGGCTTTAATAAAATACGTTCTAACCCATATTACCTTGTGCGGTCTGGCGGTATCTATGGCAGTCCTCTGTATGATACCGGCCTCAGCGGTGTCTTCCAGTCCAGCACGGTTAATAGTAGTACTAAGGCTTACGATCTGAGCTTTCTTAGCACTGGCATCTATCCAGCCAGCAACGGAGGCAGGTACGTTGGAAGATCAGTTCGCTGCCTCGCACGGTGAGAATAACCCCCCACCCCCAGACACCACCGAATGAGGCTTAAGTTTATAGCATTGTCGCGGGGTATACTATTATAATAGTTATGTTATAATGGTGATATGCAAGATGAGAGTACAACGCCGTTGAAACTGTTTTTCCGCAAGAAGTGGGTGAGGATAGCATTAATAGCTGATGCTGTAGTGGTTTTGGTGATTGTGATAATGCTTATTATCGATTCTATGAAAACCGCTGTGCTTGAATTGAATATAGTTCCGTTGGATTCCCAAATTTCCGTGAACGGTAATACTGGCTATTCAAATGGTAAATACCGTATGTTTCCTGGCGTTTACGAAGTAGAGCTTAATTATCCCGGGATGGAATCAAAAAAAATTACAGTTGATTTGTCACATAAAGATGCTGCGCTAACATCTACTTTTCTTTCTGGGGATGATGATTTTTACCATTATAGATTGAAAGAACATTATGACGATTTTGTCGCGTTGTCAAAGATTGCGTCAGCCAATCATAATCAGACTACTGATTATGATATCTCTGCGGAGAGTTTTATTGCGGACTTTCAGAGAAATTATTATCTTTTTACAACTCAGTTGCCGGCTACCTATTCGGAATATGGCGATGATGGCAAAATGACAAAGTATGTTACCGTGAGGAGCAATGATGATTGCGAAATAACTTTATGTTTGAGTGCTGTGATATTTAGCGAAGAAGATAAGCCGATAGTGAAAAATTTGCTGGAAGGTAAAGGGTTTAATGTGAAGGATTTTGAGATTGAATATGATATCTATTAAAAGTTCTAGAACGATACAGGGCAAGGTCAGAAGAGAATTAACGATTATAATGGTTGTAGTTTTGACGCTGCTTGTACTGGT
>JAFOJO010000029.1 GCA_017421325.1 Candidatus Saccharimonadota bacterium | reverse complement strand
GATGCTCCTAGTGGCGGCGCGGAATTAGATAATGTTTTATCAGAATTAGGAATAGAATAAGGGTAGGCAGAAAGGAAAACTATGAAAAAATATCAAACCATCAAAATCATCAGTTTAGCAATGGCTATTGGACTGAGTGTTGCGGGACTGGCTTCCGCTTCGGCATGGGGTCCAGAGCGTACCACCTTTACAATGGAACAGCCGGCTTCATATCCAACCTTTAACTCTATCACTAATAACCCCACCATAGGTGACGAGCGGGATTTTGTAAGAGTAGGTGAAATTGATGCTGATGTTACCGACCTCAAAAACGAAGTAGAAGTAGTCCCGGGCAGACAATACTTAGTTTATGTCTACTTCCATAATAATGCATCATCTACTTATAATGATAAAGCCCACAATAATGTAGGTGTAGCCTTGAGAACCCGCATGTCATCATCGTTTTCGACGGTCTTGACTCCTACTGAAAAAGGCACCATCACCGCCACCATCACAGCCGACAATTCCAATCCAGCATCGGTTTGGGACGAAGCCTACATGACTACTGCGACTGACAAAGTCTTGCTTCATTATGTAGCAGGCTCAGCCAAAATATACAATGACTGGAAAGCCAATGGCTCAGTGATGCCATCCAGCCTCTTTACCGAAGAGGGTACGCTCATAGGGCTAAACGCTCTAAATGGCGTTATACCTGGCTGTGAAGAGTATCATGGCGTGGTCTCCTATGTTCTTCAAGCAGAGGAGCTCGGCGGTTCTATCGACAAGTCTGTATCTAAAGATGGCGAAAAATTCAGCGAAAGCGTCAATCTAAAGCCAGGTGAAGAAGCCATATATCAGCTAACAATCCGTAACACCGGCGATGTTGCGCTTACCAATGCCGTTATCAAAGACACTTTACCACAAGGCCTATCATTAATTCCCGGTACAGTCAAACTCAGAGCCAATGCATCTGAAGTTTGGGATACTATTGATGATGGCATATTTAGTACTGGGTTGAATCTTGGGACTATCGGTACTGGTAATACAGTTTTTGTCCAATACCAGGTCAAAGCCGGCGAAGATTTTGACTGCACCGGTCAAGAACTCAAAAACCGAGCCATTCTCACTTATGACAGCGAGGTAGCAACTGGTGATTCCAAAGAAAGCTCTAGTACCATTACCGTGAAAAAAGAAGATGGTTGCGAAGAACCAGAGCCACCACTAGACAACTGTGAAACCAACCCAGCTCTTCCGGAATGCCAGGAGAAGAACTGTAAAACCAACCCAGAGATGGAGGGTTGCCAAGAACTCCCCAATACTGGTCCACTCGAAATTGTGCTTGCCATTATTATTATAGCTGGCATCGGCGGCGCAGGTTACTACTTCTATCGCACTAAGAAAACTCTAAAAACCGTCGAAAACGACGTATCTGGCAAAGACGCCCCAACCGACAACGAAAAGGGAACTACTCCGCCGGAAAACAACCAACCCGAAGCTAAAGAATAACCCAAACTAAGCCTCTGAAACCCCCGTCCATCGGCGGGGGTTTTCAAATCTTGATTGATATGTTATAATAACAAGAGTTAATTAAAGGATTAATATGAAAAAAGCAGTCATATTGGTTGGCGGGAAACAATACCTCGTCGCCGAAAAAGAGACCCTACGGGTGGACCTCCTCCCGGCAGGCACCAAAGAGCTCGAACTTGACGCTTTACTCGTAACCGATGGCGACAAAACCACCGTCGGCACACCTACAGTAAAGGGCGTAAAAGTTTCAGCTAAAGTCGTCACGCCCGAAGTTAAGGGTGACAAAATCCGCGTTATCCGCTACAAAGCCAAGAAACGCGTCCACAAGGAAACTGGCCACCGCCAAAAATACACCGAAATCGAAATCACAAAGATTGGTTAGGAAAGCGAAATAATCTGCTTTTAGCGGCATAATGAGATTTAGACCAGAGATGTGATTATGCTCATTGCAGCCTGTTTCCAGTAGTATAAAAGACTAAGCTTGATTAAATAAAATAACTCAGATTGAGTGAGCATTGAGCAAACCTAAGAAAGTTTTTATGGAATTTAGGAAAATTTGACTCGCGAACCCTGAAGAGAGCCGTGAGGCGAGCAAATTTTCCGTTAAAAATTCCATAAAAAATTTCCTGGCGTGAAGCGAAGCGCGAACGAAACTGAGTTATTTTATTTTATCATTTTTTGTGTTATAATCTTAAGTATTATGAGTGCGAAGGTGATTTGTGTTACGAACCAAAAAGGCGGCGTAGGGAAGACCACTACGGCGGTCAACCTCTGCTATTACCTCGCTAAGGATAAGTTTAAGACCTTACTGATAGATTTCGACCCTCAGGGTAACGCCACCTCCGGCCTCAATATCGACAAGGCCGCCTTAGAAGCCACTATGACCGACGTCTTGCTCGGCAAAGCCGAATTACCCCAGGTCATTACGCCCACCAAGTATAAGCGTTACGACCTTGCCCCTACCACTCCTGAGCTTGCCAACGCCGAAGTTGAAATCACTACCGAGCAAAAGCGGTTCACCCGTCTCCGCGACGCCGTGCGCACTGTAGCAGATAATTACGACTATATTGTCATCGATCTCCCGCCATCCCTCAGTCTCCTCACCGTG
>JAFOJO010000011.1 GCA_017421325.1 Candidatus Saccharimonadota bacterium | reverse complement strand
GTCGTACATATAATTACGTAAGAAGCGGTAATATTCGGAGCGACGCTTTAAGAGATTTTGCATACTTGGGCGGCGAAGGTCTAGATAGCGGTATTTGAGGCGCATTTCTTCGGAAGATTTTTCGCCGTCGTCGTGAGTGTTGACTGGCAAAGGCTCAGATTTGTTTAATAATTCCAAATCTTCTACTACTAACTCAATTTTGCCGGTAGGGATGTTGGGGTTTACCAAGTCTGGCTCGCGCTCACGCATAGTGCCGGTAGCTTTTAAGACAAATTCATCACGGATGGTCTCGGCAAGCTTGAAAGATTTTTCAGTCTCTGGGGTAACGACTAACTGAATGATACCGGTGTGGTCGCGCAAGTCTATAAAGATGAGCCCACCGTGGTCACGACGAGAGTTGACCCAGCCTTCTACGGTAACTTGTTTGCCTAAAAAATCGTTTAATGCGTTTACTAAAATTCTCATAAGATATATTATACCATTTTTTATAGAGAAAATAAACAGTGAAAAAGTGCCGCCGGAGGGCGACACTTTTGAGATCTTATACGTTTACCGTGGTATCTACAACGATATTTTGGCTGTCTGCAAGTATTGCGTTGACGGTGCCGTTTAGATAATCGTCAACTTGACCGGGACAGCGACCGATAAGCTTAGAGGCGTCGAAAAGTTCGTAGACTTCGTCACAGGTAAGCGGGATCAGTGAATCATCGTTGATGCGGAAGGCCATCTCATTTTTGACTCTGTCAGGCGAAATGGCACCGTCTTTGACGGATTTTCCAAGGGCCAGTGAGATCTCACGGATTTTGGCGTGCATAGTTTGGCGATCGGCGCCTTTTTCGACAGCCTTCATGATTATGGCTTCAGTGGCCATAAAGGGGAGCTCTGCGTCGAGGCGAGCGTTAATGACACCGCGGTTGATGACGAGACCGTCAATGACATTGCTGCAAAGTATAAGAACAGCGTCAGTGGCACGGAAAGCATCAGGGATGTAAACTCTGCGGCCGGCCGAATCGTCCAGGGTGCGTTCGAGCATTTGGGTGGCAGCGGTCTGCCATGCCATAGTGGGAAGACCACTGATAAACCTAGCAAGTGAACAGATGCGCTCGGAGCGCATAGGATTACGCTTGTAGGCCATAGCGGAAGAACCGATTTGATTTTTGGCAAAAGGTTCCTCAATTTCCTTGTCGTGCTGAAGCAGGCGGATGTCCTGTGCCATTTTGTGAGCAGAGGCGGCGATGGCGGCGAGAGCGTTTAAGGCTTGGAAATCCAGATTGCGCGGATAGGTTTGGCCAGAGACCGGAAAAACTTGGATATCCTCAGGAAAAATATTCAAAACAGCCTCAGGTTCAAAAAATGTGTGTTCTAACATATACAATACATTATCTGGCACTGTGAATCCAAATTGCGAGGCAATGATAACCTCGAGAGCTTTGCACTTAGGCTCGTCTCCGTGGAAGAGCTTCATAAAGGTTTCGCTAGAGCCAGTGGCACCGCGACAGCCGAGCATCTTGAGCTGGGATATAACAAAGTCGAGTTCGCGAAGATTGGCTACGAAGTTTTGCAGCCAAAGGCTGGCGCGCTTTCCTATGGTGGTAGGTGTAGCGGGCTGATAATGTGTGTAGCCCAGCGTGGGCATAGACTTTTCCTTCTTTGCAAAATCTGCCAAGAGTTTGATAATTCCGAGCAGTTTGCCACGGACGAGCTGCAGGGCATCGCGGATATTCAGGATATCGGTGTTATCCGTGACATAACACGAGGTGGCGCCGAGGTGGATGATACCGGCAGCAGATTTGGCTTGCTGGCCGAAAGCATACACGTGAGCCATTACATCGTGTCGAACCTCTTTTTCGCGCGCGTTAGCGACATCATAATTGATGTCATTAATATATTGCTCCATTTCGGCGATCTGTTCGTCGGTGATGTTGAGCCCCAGCGTTTTCTCAGCTTTTGCTAAGGCAACCCAGAGTCGTCTCCATGTGGAGAACTTACGATCATCTGAAAAGATGTGATTCATTTCAGGACTAGTATAGCGTCCGTCAAATGGCGAATGGTAAACACTTGTGTCCATATAAATAGACCTCCTTAAAGTACATAAATTCCGCACTAGGGTGCGGTTTACTTTTTTATTTTAGCATATTATTGCTATTTTGGCAATTAGTTCAAGAGGTAGTCTAAGAGGGTTTGAATAGTGAAGCAACCGACCATGGTTTCGTTGCTATCTAACACTAGAAAATAATAGCTGTTGGTGCGTTCGATTTCTTCTACGGCGAAATTTAAGGAATCTGTGAGATGCAAGAATTGGACATTTTTATCTAGGTATTTCTCGGCGCGGTCGGTTTTTTTGATTTCTAGGGTATTGAGGGCTTCGGTGTGGATGACACCGGCGACTTTGCCCTTGCTGTCGGTAACGGGAAAATTGGTAAAGCCAGATTTGTATAATTTATCTAAAACTAGTGGGCCGAGGATTTCTTTGTCGTTTACAAAAATCATTTTGCTTTTCGGTACCATGAGGTTGCCTACGGTGCGGTCGTCGAAACTCATGATGGCGGCGATACGGTCGCGGTCGCGGCTGTTGAGAATAGTTTTGGGTGTGCGGCGAAGGACGTCGATAAAATCGGCGAGAGTTTTGGGGGTGTATTTTGGCGCAGGTGCGGCGGGCTTTTTGCTGCGATATTTATCGAGCTTGGGGTCGAGGAATTTGACAAACTTCTGCATCAATCTTTCGAACATGTTATAATGATTATATCATTAAAGGAGTTATATGAAAAAGTTTAGAGGTTTTAATACTGTTGGTGTGATTATTGGAGTGGCGGTAGTGGCTTTTTTGGCGATTGCGACATATTTTATTATTGACGGCAATAACAAAGCAACGGATTTTAATAGTTACGATTTTTATTCGGTGATAGAGCCAACGAAGGACAACGGTAATATTGGCGACCACGTAAAAGGAAATGCTGATGCGCCAGTACTGATATTTGAATATGCAGATTATCAGTGTCCGGGGTGTGCATCTATTAACCCGCGGGTGAACAAAGCGATAGAAGAGTTGGATGGGAAACTAGGTGTGGTGTATAGGAGTTTCTTACTTTCTTATCACCAAAATGGTACGGCGGCGGCATCGGCGGCGGAAGCGGCGGGATTACAAGGCTACTGGAAACCATATGCAGATAAACTATTTGAGGAGCAGGTAGAGTGGGAATATGTTTCGGCCAGTGAGAGAACGGCCTTATTTGATAAATATTTTGAAGAGGTGACGGATGGCAAAGGGGATGTAGAGAAGTTTAATCAAGATTTGGCGAGCGAGGCGGTGTCGAAGAAGATTAGTTTTGATATGGGGATAGGGAAGAGAATTGATGTAGGTGGTACGCCAGCGTTTTACATAGATGGGCAGCTAATTAATTGGGGGAGTGCGGGTGAAGTAATGGTAAATGGTAAAAAGATTAGCTGGGAATCTGCTAGGTCTGGTGATGATTTTGTAAAGTTATTGAAGGATATTGTGGCGGCGAAACTGGGTGAATAAAATAAATTAAGTTAGGTTAACAAAAAGCTCCGGACAAACCGGAGTTTTTTGCCGAAATTAGATTTCGATAAACTCTTGCCAAGCGGCAGGAGGTATGGTTGACTTTTTGCGATCCGTAGAACGCTTGAGCCGTTTGATACGCATGTATCTAAATTTCTCCTTAATGTTTATCGCTCTTACGACCAAATGGACCCACCTCGCAAAGGCAAATGCCTTGGGAAAATACAAGCGACAAAATATATTCTAGCAAAGGTTTTTGGAATGTGCAAGTATAAAATTTTATGTTCCTCGATTGTAGTGAATTATACGATAATATCTAATGAAATGTTATAATGGAAAATATGAAAAAGCGTGGGCGGATTAAATTTCACAAGGTGAAAACCTGGAAATTGTTGGTGCTACTAGTACCGCTACTTTTTGTGGATGCGACGCTACTTCGTGTAGATCATATTAAAATGACGGAATTACGCGATGCGGTGCTGGAGGCGGATAAAAACGAGAATGATGAAGAAATTTCGCAGAATTTAGAGAAGCTGAAGGATTTTGTGTTTTCAAATATTGTGATTAATGTGGTGGATGATAATGGTAACCAGAGGGTGACGTTTGGGACGGGGCCGTTTTATTTGGAACATCAATATATCCGGGCGGCAAATAAGGCTTTGGAGGAAGCGGAGAAGACAATTGCTTCGGACGAAAATCCAAATGGAAATGTGTACGCCATGGCGTCGGAGACTTGTAGGCCGCAGGCGATAGCAAACGGGTGGAGCTGGAACGATTCAAACTATATTAATTGTATGATGGGAGAAATCCAGAAATATCCGGCAGCGGATGAAATAAGTGATACGATTGTGGCTAGTTTGCCATCTACGGAACTGTATCGGAAAAATTATGCTGCGCCGTTGTGGGCGCCAACATTAACAGGGTTCATGATGTTGATTACGCTAGTGGTTATTGTTGTAATTTTTATTAGGGGAATAGTGTGGGTGTTTTTGAGGTTATCCCTGTTATTTATATAGATTTTAGAGAAAACTGTCAGAAATCTCTTGACAATTATTATACGGGGTCATAAGATAAGAATATATTAACTTAAGGAGGAAGCTTAAATGGCTTACGAACATACTAACAGCAAGGGAGTAAAGTACTACCTTCATAAATCTGAAGTAACTCTTCGTGGTGGCAAACCTCAAACCATCTATTTCTTCACCAAGAATGCAGAAGGCGGTAAGGGTACACCATGTGATCTTCCTGCAGATCGTGTAGTTTGTGAAAATCCTCGCAACGGGTTCTTAACTCTGAAGAAGAAATAACCCGGCGCGCGAGTTAATTAGGTGCGAAATGAAAAGGAGCTCCCTGGGGCTTCTTTTTGTGATATAATGGAGTGAATGGGGATGTAGCTCAGTTGGTTAGAGCATGCGTCTTATACACGCAGTGTCCCTGGTTCGAGTCCAGGCATCCCTACCAAAATTCATGTTGAAAATGCCTATCTGGGCATTTTTTTGACTTCGCTCATCCATTAGATGTGCTTCAGTCGAAGAAAATACCCATCTGAACAATTTTACTTATGAACTTAATAATTGGGTGTTTGGTTCAACGAAGTCGGAAAATTTGCTAAAAAGGTGATTTTTGGTGCTGTAAGGTATCAATTTTAGACTATTTGAAGTTGGGTTTGGCACTATTCTTCCAGCGCTTCAAAGTGGGGAAAAGTTTGGTGCAATATTCTTTCATTTGTTCGTTGGTCATACCGGCTTGCTTGCCAAACTGTGAGCATTTGTCGATAAATTCTTCCATTGAACATTTTTCAATAAATTCGCCATCTTTGTAGCACCATTTGCAGTAATCGGCGTTGACGGTGCCGTCTTTTTCGGTGCTATACATATCTTCTGAAGTAAGTGGCATTCCGCAACTTTGACAAATTCGTTCCATAATTTCTCCTTGTTTTCTTAATTATACCATTTTTTCTTGTGCTATAATTAAGGTGTAAAAAGGAGTTGTTATATGAAGCAAGTTCGGCCAATTGTGTGGGGGATTGCGATTATTGCGCTAGGGGTGATATTTGGTGGCAATGCGTTGAGGTGGTTTAGTCTAAATATCTTTTTTGATGGGTGGTGGACACTGTTTATTATAATACCGAGCGTAATTAGCCTGGTGACAGAAAAGGAGAAATTGTCTAGCCTAGGATTTTTGGCGGCAGGGGTGATATTATTGTTAGCTGCGCAA
The DNA here is from genome assembly GCA_017421325.1 of Candidatus Saccharimonadota bacterium. GTDB lineage: Bacteria > Patescibacteriota > Saccharimonadia > Saccharimonadales > Saccharimonadaceae > Nanosyncoccus. The sequence continues at coordinate 23,054 of JAFOJO010000011.1, read as the reverse complement.
AATGTATTTTCGTATGATATAGCTTGGAAAGTGATCCTAGCGGTATTTTTGGTAATGATTGGGCTAGGCATAATTGTAAAGAGTGCTATGTATAATAAAAACGACAAAGAGGTGGAAAGAAAACTTGAAGAACTAAAAGATGGTAAGGTGATGGATTCGCAAGTGGCGATATTTTCGGGAAGTGAGAGGACTTATAATGATGAGGAATTTGGTGGATCTAATTTGGTGGCGGTATTTGGTGGAGTGGACTTAGATCTTAGAAAAGCTAAATTTACTAAGGATACGGCAATAAAGGCGTTTTGTCTATTTGGTGGAATTGATATCAAAGTGTCGGAAGAAGTGCAAGTGAAAATAAAGTCTGGATTTATCTTTGGTGGGGTGTCGGACGAGAGGAAGGGTGATGTGAACAAAGGTAAATATACGGTTTATCTGGATGCGGCTGGGGGATTTGGTGGAGTGGAGATTAAGGACAAGGTAAAGTCTAAAAAATAGTTTGATATAATAAAAGTAATAATTAAAAAGGGAGCATATGGATAATAAAGAGATTTATAAGAAGACTTTGACGTTTTCGCTAAGGCGGTTTTTGTGGGACGCTGCGTCGCTAGTAATTATTATCGTAGTAGCGGCAGCTGGGTTTTTCTTGGCGGAAAAGTTGGCTAGCCAAGGGCTGATTGGCTTAGTGGTGGGCATAGTAATTGGCATAATTGTGGTAGCGATTGCTTCGCATTTTGTATCGTATGTGTTTAAGGCAGGGCAGATTGCAATGATGACCAAGGCGATTGCCGACGGTAAATTGCCAGATGATGTGTATGGTGAAGGCAAGAAGATTGTGAAAGAACGGTTTTTGACGGTGGCGGCATATTATGCGGTGACTGGGGTGATAAAAGGAATTTTTAATGAACTAGGCCGGGCGATTACGGCGGTAGGGCAGGCTGTAGGTGGCGATAATGGTGGCGCAATAGGCGGTACGATCTCTGGGGTGATTCAAACTATAGTAGGGTATCTTTGCGATTGCTGCTTAGGCTGGGTGTTTTACAAAAAAGACGAAAAGGCTACCAAGGCTACATTAGAGGGTGCGGTACTATTTTTTAAGCACGGCAAGACTTTGATGAAAAATTTGGGGAGAGTGTTTGGGATAGGTATATTATCGTTTGTAGTGATTGGCGGGGTGTTCTTTGGGATTTTCTATTTGATAACTTTGGCGATGCCGGGTGTGTTTGAGGGGTTAGCGGCAGAGTTTGCAAATATTGCAGCGGGCGGCGAGGTGGAAATGCCGGAATTTTTGACTAATGCGCAGAATTTGATGCTGATTGCGGCCGGTATTGGTGGTGTAACAATGTGGGGAATTATCCACTCGGTATTTGTAAGGCCATTTATTTTGGTAGGAGTGCTACGTAATTATATTGAGTCTGGTAAAAACGAAAAGATTTCAAATGCGGATTTTGCAGAACTAGATAAAAAGTCTAAGAAATTTGCAAAGTTGCACGCGGAAGAAGCGTAATTTGATGATATGAAACAGATTTTGATTGCCACGACAAATCCGGGTAAGATAATGACGGTCAAAAAGATTTTGGCAAAATTGGGATATGAAGGGCTGTCTTTTGCAGATTTAGGGTTGGAGCTGGAAGAGCCAGACGAAACGAAGCTGACGGCAGAAGAAATCGCAGCGGAGAAGGCTCTTGGTTACGCAAAGCAGTTTAAAGATTTGCCGGTATTAGCTAGGGATGATACGAATGTGCTGGTAGGTGTAGTGGAAGAAGATGACCCGAAAAACCACAATAAAGAATTTGTGGCGCGGCGAATGGGTGAGTATACGGACGAGAATGGCGAAAAAGTTTTTGCAGAAATTGCACACAAATATGGCGGGGAAGTGCCAACGCGGTTCGATTGAGGCTATGCACTGGCTTGGTATGAAGATGATGGGATAAAAGTAGTATCGGCACTAGCGACGACTGGCATTGATAAGACCAAAATAGTGGATAAGATTTCACCAAAAAAGGTGCCAGGGTTTTGCTTTGCACCAATACTAAAAGTATTGATTGATGGCGAATGGAAGTATGACTCGGAGCTATCGGACGAAGATAGCTGGAAAGCATATTGGGATATTCAGGCGGAAACGATCAAAAGTTTGATAGATAAGTGTGATTTGTTAGTGTAAATTATTTGCAGAGTTGTTAGTTTTTGGTGGATGTGGGTTGGTTTTTAGTTGGATTTTGATGCGCATTTTTTTGCAGTGTTTTGTGGGGAAGGTGTGATATAATGGAAGTGTCATAATTCAACTAGGAAATAAGCTACAGCTTATTTTGTAAATTATTTTAAGTAGAGAATACTTAACAATGGCATCGTAAGGAACCATTCAAGTGTTTTCTGCTTAAAGCGTAGCATCTTGGTTGAGTTATGACACCTTGCGGTGCCATTTTTGTAATACTACCCCGTTTACATAAAATGGCATCACAAAGATATTAGTAAATTAATATATCTAATAGCAGCGGGGCCTGTCACTCATATTCTATCTTGGGCTGCGTCCGCCCGGCCCATCGCCATGGGCGGGCGGCGCTCATCCTCGCCTTGCCAGGCTCCGGAGGCCCTGCGATAGAATATTGAGTGCCACCCGCTAATAGATATATGTAATACGAAATCAAGCCAGAAGAGAGGTAAATAAATGGGCAAAGTGAATAAAACAAATAGCTACACAGACTTCTTCCACAAAGCTTTCCGCAATATCCTTATGGTTTCTATTCCGCTCGTTATCGTTTCAGGTTTAATTTTAAGTTCGTTGCATTCCTCCGCCAGCACAGACCAAATAGAGTTCTCTCTTTCTGTTTCTTGTACTATGTCTAGTGTAGTAAATAGTGCTCATACCAAAGAAATTACTAATGGTACTTATCATAGTGATGTAGGTAAAACCACTATTACTGCATTATGTAATGATGGTAATGGCTATACTGTATATGCTACTGGGTATAGTAATGATGAAGTAGGTAATAATAAACTTGTTAATACCACTAACTCACAATATAGTATAGATACCGGATTAGCTACTAGTGGTTTAACATCTACTTGGGCCATGAAACTAAACAACCTAGAAAATGACCCTTCTTCTACTCCGCCAGTTATAGAATCAGCCTATAATGATACATATGGACTAGTGCCGAATAACTGGACTAAAGTAGCTTCTAGACAATCTGGTACTACAGATATGAACTTAGGCTCTAGTTTTACTACTACATATTCTATCTACACCTCATCCAGTCAGTTTGCTGGTACTTATAGGGGGCAGGTGAAGTATGCATTATTACACCCATACAGTAATAATAACACTCCAAGCTTTGATAGTTTTGATCGAGCCTTTGCCTTCTATGAAAAGGAAAAAGTAGCCATACCAGGTGTAGGTAGCTATTACACTATGCAGGATATGAATAATGATATATGTAGTCTTACCAATGTTTATGATGAAGCTTCTGCCGCGCAGTTAGTAGACATACGTGACAATAAACTATATTGGATAGCTAAGCTAGCAGATAATCATTGTTGGATGACGCAGAATTTAGATTTTGACATAAATACTAACACTGCGCTGAATTCTAATACTACAGATTTAAATGTGATCTATAATTCTTCTACTGGACAATATGCAGAATATAATACTGGATATATAGAAAGCAACGACATCATATACTGGACACCAGTAAGTACGGCCACCACGATAAACTTTGAAGGCGCAACTGTGACTGGCTGGACAAATAGTGATACTAAGCCATACTCTGCAAGCAAAACTGATAACACGGAAACCGGACATGCGTCTTTGGGCAATTATTATAACTGGACAGCGGCTATCGCATCTAATAGTAGCGTTTCATTGGCGGGTAATACATTGAGTGATATAACAAATAATCCAAGAAACTCTATATGTCCTACGGGATGGAGGCTGCCTACTATGTCGGACCAATCTGGAGCTATATCCGGCTCTACTAATGAATTTGCCAGGTTGAATTATTTATATAATAATAATTCCCAAACAAGTGATGCAAATCTTTTAATTTCGCCTATATGGTTAGTTAAGAGTGGATCTATTGGCGGAGAAAATATAGAATTAAACAATTACGGTAGTAGAGGGCATTATTTATCTAGCTCAATGACCGATGATTCTAGGTATATTGGGAATTTTGGATTTGAATTTAATAGGGTTATGGGGGAGTGGAGGACTTACCTTTCTAGGCGTAGTGGCTTTTCGGTACGGTGTGTGGCGAGATAAGTCGTAAAAATCTGTGTTATAATGTAGCTATATTTAAGTGGAGGTGAATATGTGTGGAATTGTGGGGTATGTGGGGAAAAATGAGGCACAAGGGTTTTTATTGTCGGGATTGAAGCGGCTGGAATATCGCGGGTATGATTCGGCGGGGATAGTGACTATCGCGGAAGGCGGCAAGGCGACGCTGATTCGGGCGAAGGGTAAAATTGTAAATTTGGAAGAGAAATTAGCAAAAAACAAACGCGATGATAAAATTGGCATCGGACATACGAGGTGGGCTACACATGGCGAGCCAAGCGAAGAAAATGCACATCCGCACCAGGCTGGTGATATATTTGTGGTGCATAACGGTATTATTGAAAATTATAAAGATCTAAAGAAGACTCTAACGGAACACGAGTTCAAATCTGAGACAGATTCTGAGGTGCTGGCGGCGCTAATTAATTCATTTTATAAGGATGGTAAGTATCCATTAATAAATGCGGTGGTGCAGGCATTAAAATTAGTGCAGGGTACGTATGGTATTGCGGTGGTGTCGCGAAAAAATCCGGAAGAAGTAGTGGTGGCTAGGAGTGGCTCGCCGCTCGTAATAGGAATAGGGAATGATGAAACATTGATAGCGAGTGATGCTTCGGCGCTGGTGGGGCACACGAAGCGAGCGATTTATCTAAACGATGGCGAAGTGGCGCGAATCACTAAGAATAGTATCGAAGTAAAAACTTTGAACGCGGAGCCGGTATCGGCAAAGGTAGAAGAGATTGAAACAAACTTAGCAGCGATACAAAAGGGCGGATATGAACATTTCTTGCTAAAAGAAATAATGGAACAACCGAATTCTTTAAGGGAAACTTTGCGCGGACGGGTAAATTTGGCAAACGATACAGTGCATTTAGGTGGGCCAGGGTTAACGGAAGCGGAGCTTCGTAAAATTAAACATTTAATAATAGTAGGATGCGGTACGGCGTACCATGCGGGGTTGTTGGCCGGGTATTACATAGAACAGTTTACTCCGGAGATTACGATAGAGACGGTGATAGCTAGCGAATATCGCTATAGGTCTGCCTACATTCCGAAAGATTCGGTGGCATTAATTGTGTCGCAAAGTGGTGAGACGGCGGATACTTTAGCGTGCCTTCGTGAAATTAAAAAACAGGGGATTAAGACGATTGGCATAGTGAATGCGATTGGTTCGACCATAGCGCGGGAAGTGGATGGCGGTACTTATGTGCACGTGGGGCCGGAGATATCGGTGGCGTCTACTAAAGCGTTTACTTCGCAGGCGGTGGCGATGGTGATGTTTGGATTAACTATTGCACAGGCGAAGGGGGTGAAACCAGCGGTGCTACGGCCATATGTGGAGGAAATCGCTAAATTGCCGGAGGAGATTGGCGAAGTCTTAGCTAAAGTGCAACCAGAAATGGAGAAGATTGCGAAAAAATATGCCAAGTACGAGCACGCGATATATCTAGGGCGGGATACGGCCTATCCTACGGCAATGGAGGGCGCGCTGAAATTAAAGGAAATTTCGTATGTGGATGCGAATGCCTATGCGTTTGGTGAGCTGAAGCATGGGCCGCTGGCGTTGGTGGATGATAGATTCTTTGAATTAGCATTTTTACTGAAGGGGCCGCTATATGACAAAGCAATTTCTAACGTGCAAGAAGTGCTGGCCCGGGGTGGACACATAATAGCGGTGACGAATGTAAAAGATTTTGATATGCCGGTGGAAAGTGTTGTGAAAATTACAACATCGATGGAGATCTTTGCGCCGATTTTGATGAATTTGGTATCGCAGTTGCTAGCGTACTATATGACAATAGTGAGGGGGTATAATGTAGACCAGCCGCGGAATTTGGCAAAGTCGGTGACGGTGGAATAAAATAAAATTATAGTTTGCTATTTTTATTATACTTATGTATAATGTAGGTAGGATAATTAGCGATATTTTGGATAAGTATGAAAAAGATAGTTAAATTAAAGATAGATAATATAATAGTAGGATTGTTGGTTTTTGCTACGCTGGTGTCTGGCGGTATTTTGGCTTCTGCAGGGGTGAAGGCTGATGATACTACAGTGGTAGATGAAATAACCGTGATGATCCCGGCGGCGTGTTCGATGTCTGGTACGATTAGTCAGGGCAATGAACATACTGATACGTTGATGCCGGGTGAATATAAAGCTGGTATCGGTACTACCGATGTTCAGGTTTTTTGTAATGACTTTGCAGGGTTTGCAGTATATGCGGTTGGATTTTCTGGTACTAATGGCGAAGCTACTAACAGAATGGTAGGGACTAATAGCGGCCAGATGATTACGACTGGCACTGCTACTTCTGGTGACACTTCGCAATGGGCGATGAAATTAATCAAAGTTACTAATCCTGGTGGAGGAGCCCCAGATATTACTTATCATCCAGAGAATTTAACGATACTAGATAATTATGATTCGAGTAGCTATCATGCCGTACCGGCTACTTATGATAAGGTATTGAGCTATACGGCTGCTAGTGGGCCTGCTACTACGGATACGACGCTTGGCTCAAAGTTTCAGACGACTTATGCAGTATTCGCATCGGCTACCCAGGCGGCGGATACGTATGTCGGTAAGGTGAAATATCTTTTGGTACATCCGGCTACTGTGGTGCCTGGTAATTATACTTTGGTCTATGACAAGAATGGTGGCACAACGGGAACTATGAATAGTGAAACCGTTTCGAACCTTAGCACACATACGTTGGCGAATAATGCCTATGGTGCTCCGTCTGGCTATTCTTTTGCTGGGTGGTGTACAATTCAGGATACTAGCGCTACTGCTCAGAACCCGCAGACTAGCTGCAGGGGGATGAGCTATGCTAATGGAGCTACTCTGCCGGCTAGTCCGGATGCGTCCGCTACATCGGGCGGAACATTTACGTTGTTTGCGTATTGGAAAAAGAATTAGCTGATTTGATGTAGGTTTGATTGGGGTTGGTTTTTGCTTCCTAAAAATAGAAAAGAAGTTATAATATTATTAGATAAAAGTGGAGAATTATGAATAGTAATAATGAATTTTCAGTAACGCCGATGAACCGAATGATAGAATTAGTGCCGGGGGAGACTTATGTTTTTTCAATTACAGTATCTAATCCGGTGAATTCTGCAGAAAATTTTGATTATAAGGCATATGCGGCTCCGTATAGTGTGGTGACGGAAGAGTATGATGCGGATGTGATGACGAAAACGGACCATACGCGAATGGCGGATTGGATTACGATTGCCAAGCCCACTGGGACTTTGGCGCCAAACGAGACGAAAGATATAGAATTTACAATTACGGTGCCGGAAAATGCGCCAGGCGGTGGGCAGTATGCAGCAATTATAGTGGGCGCGGACGATAAAGACGAAGTCAATGGAAATACGGCAGTAACAAATGTGTTAGAGATTGCTAGCATACTTTATGCAAAGGTGGATGGCGAGATTATACATAAAGGAGAAGTGCTAGAAAATAATGTGCCGGGATTTGTAGTGGAACCTAGAATTAATATAAGTTCTTTGATAGTGAATGAAGGTAATATGCATGAAATTGCGGAAATTACGATTAAGGTAACGAATATATTTACGGGCGAGACAATTGCATCGGCAGAGTTGGACAATGGCGCCTATGCGGAATTAATTATGCCAGATTCGAAGAGATTTCTTAATAAAGAAGTAGATGAGTTGCCGATGATAGGGATAATCAATGTGCAGCAAAATATTTATTACAACGGTGAGACTTCTACGGTGGAGAAAAATGTGATTGTTTGCCCGATTTGGTTTTTGGTACTAGTGGTTTTGACTTTAACGGCGATCATATGGAAGATTGTAAAAACTATCTGCAAACATCAGAAAAAGAAGGTGGCGCAGTAGAAGAAAATAGGGATTTATTGTATAATTAGGATATGCGGAAAAAGTCCGATTTTATTTTACGATTCTGTTTGATTGTGGGGGATGCGTTGGCGCTAATATTGTCTTTTGCGATGGCGTATTTTATTCGGGTGCATGTAGACCCTAGACCATATGCGTTTGAGTCGCAACTATTGGAATTTACTTGGACGATTGTATTTTTAGTGCCAATTATGTTGATTATTTTGGCGGCGCTAGGATTATACAAAAAATCTATTTTTTTGGGACGATCTAGGTTTCCAGAAAGAACGCGACTGGTGCTAGCGGCGATACTTTCTGTGGCGGCGCTAATTGTGTATGATTTTTTTGTGGGGGAGAATTTGTTTCCAGTGCGGGTGATGGCGGTGACGGCAATGGTGCTATGTTTTGTGTTTTTGCTGATGGAGCGAATATTAGTAAGATTTATTGTGCGACAGATTTTTAAGAATGATTATGGCACGAAGCGAGTGGTAATAATAGGAAATCATAAAAATACGGAGTACTTAGCGGATTATATTACTGCTACGCCGGAATGTGGGTATAGGTTGGCGGGAATTGTGGCGAACCGTAAGTATATTCCACGAGATTTGAAGACTCATCAATACTCTTCGCTCAAAGATGCTTTAAGGAAGGCACGGGCTGATGTAATTTTTCAGACGGACGAAAAAAGTACGAAGTATGTATATAAGCAGGCAATTGCGCGACATCTTTTGTATTATTTCGTGCCGAGTGAGACGGCGCTTTCCTCGCATTTTGGAGAATTGGAGCTAGTAGGGAATACTCCAGCAGTGCTAGTTATGGCGACGCCATTAGCGGGTGGGTATGCGGTGGTAAAACGCATGTTTGATATTATGTTTAGCCTTGTGGCAATAATAATTATGGCGATACCGATGGCAATAATTTGGCTGATAATTAAATTTTCGGACTTTAAACATTCGCCGATATACGCGGATGATAGGTTGACACAATATAACCGGAAGTTTAAATGCTATAAGTTTAGATCTATGAAATCTGAGTATTCTGGATTAACAGCGGAGGAAGCATTTATTAAAATGGGGAAGCCAGAATTAATTAAAAAATATCGGCGAGATGGTGATTATATGAAAAATGATCCACGAATTACTAAGATAGGGAAGTTTATTAGGAGGACGTCTCTAGATGAACTGCCGCAATTGTTTAATATATTAAGGGGTGATATTTCGCTGATAGGACCGAGGGCGCTGTTGCCGGGAGAACTTCGTGATTATGGGGATAGGTCCTTGCTCCTTACCGTAAAGTCTGGACTGACTGGGTTTGCGCAAGTGAGTGGTAGGCGGGATATTTCGTTTGAAGAGCGGCGGGCGCTAGATATTTATTATGTAAAAAATTGGTCGCTGATGCTGGATCTTTCTATTTTCTTTAAGACAATTGCGGCGGTTTTTAAGGGTGAAGGTGCTAAGTAATGAAAGTCGCGCTGGTTTGTGATTGGCTAACGAATGTGGGTGGGGCAGAAAAAGCGCTCCTTAGAATTCATCGGTTGTATCCGGAGGCTCCGATTTATACTTCGAAATATGACCCGAAGGGGATTGACTGGTTTAAGGATGCAGATGTGCGTACGGGGTGGTTGCAGAAGTTCCCGAGTAAGATGCGGCGGGTGCTAGGGCCTTTTAGACAATGGTATTTTTCACATTTAGATTTATCAGATTATGATTTGATTATATCGGTAACGGGGGCGGAAGCGAAGGCTGTGAAGTCTGGAAAGAGACTTCGCGAGGAAGGGAAGAAAGACGTGAAATGTCCAAACGGACTTCATATCTCTTATTGTCATGTGCCGACGCAGTATTATTGGCAGATGTATGATGATTATGTGAAAAATCCTGGGTTTGGGGTGTTAAATCCAATTGTAAGGTTTTTCTTTAAATTGATGGTAAAGCCTTTACGAAAGGCGGATTTAAAGGCGGCACAAAATCCAGATTATTTCGTGACAATTAGCGAATATGCGAAAGATGCAATAAAGAAATATTATGGAAGAGAGGCTGTGGTGGTGCATCCGCCGGTAGAGATTGATGATTTTAAAATGAAATTTGAAAAAAGTCAAAAGAAGCAGGGAAATAAAAATGGAAAGAAGCAAGAAGAGGACTTTGCACAAGATGTGGAAAACTTTTATGTGGTGACAAGTCGGCAGGTGAATTGGAAGCGATTAGATTTAGCGGTGCAGGCGTGCTTGATGGCGCAGCGGCGTTTGGTGGTGATAGGTGAGGGGCCAGAGCACAAAAAATTGGTGAAAATGGCGGAAGGGTCGGATTTGGTAAAATTTTTGCCGCTGATGAAAAAGAAAGAATTGGCTGAATATTTGGCGAAGGCGAAGGGGTATTTATTCCCTAGCTTGGAGCCGTTTGGGATAGCGCCGGTTGAAGCGCTGGCGGCGGGTTGCCCGGTGATAGCTTATGGTGTGGGCGGGGCATGTGACTATGTGAAGGATGGCAAAAATGGAGTTTTGTTTGAGCAACAATCGGCGAAGGCTTTGGCGGAAGCGATTTTGAAGTTTGAGAAGATGAAGTTTGATCGTGAAAAGGTCTCTAAAACAGTAGATAATTTTGGTGTGGAGAGGTTTGACAAGGAATTGGTAAAATTTGTGAAGGACAGGATGCGGAAAAATGAAAAAGACTGATAGGGCATATAGATTTTTAGTGTATATGTTGCCGGCGGTACTGTTTTTTTCTTACTGGCCAGTAATTAGATTGGGCGCGAGTGAATCAATGAATTTTGAACTTTCCCTGCCGCTAATTTGGCTGGTGATTTTTGACGTGGTGGCGTTTGGGATAATGATAAAGAAAAAGATGCTATTTAAGGATTGCAAGAAGATGTGGGCATGGATGCTGTTCCCTATTTTTGCGACACTGTCAGTGCTATGGTCTATGAATTTTTTGCGGGGGCTACTGACGGCTGGGATTTTGTGGTTTATATACTTTGCAGGGTATGCTTTTTGGAATCTTCGGAGTTTGTTTTCTGGATTTGGGTTTAAGGAAAAATTTTGGAAGGTGTTTTTTGTATCTTCTTTGGTGGCGTGCGGGTGGTGTTTTTTGCAATGCGTATTAGACCTTGCTGGGGTGCCTCGTGAGACAAGTTTGATGTGTGCGGGGTGTACGTATGAGATGTTTGGGTTTCCGCATCCGAATGGGTTTGCGATAGAACCACAGTTTATGGGGAATTTGTTGCTTGCGCCTGCGATAATATCAGGATGGCTAATAACGGGTCCTGGCAATATATTTCACTTGCGGCCGCGTCCATCCGGCCCGTCGCCACGGGCGGATGGCGCTAATTCTCGCGCTGCCGCGCTCCGAAATGCCGCTTCGTTGAAATATAATTGCCACCCGTTATTAGCTATTTCCATGTTTTTCGTTTTTGCGGCGACAATATTTCTAACTTTCTCGCGAGGGGCGATATATGCGTTTGTGGTGGCGATGATTTTTATGGTGGTGATGGAAGGAATGCGGCAAAAAAGTTGGAAGGTTTGCAAAACTTTTATAATTATTGTTGTAGCGTTTTTGTTTACGCTGAATTTGCAGGGGATAATGGCTGAGGTAAGCTCGACTAACGATACTTATGCTACAGGCGTAGCGAAAGTTTTGAATCATTTGTCGCTTGGGATAATTGACGTGCGGTCGCAAAATGAGGAAATTTCGTCGGAAGAAACGGAGGCGCTTGCTTCAGAAAAAACAGATGAGAAAAGTGAGGAGGTGGAGAGAGAGGCAGTGTTTGATGGATATGTGGCGGAATCTACAGACACTAGAGTACGGTTAACTGGCGCGGCGATAGAGGTATGGAAAAAAGATTTTAAGACAGTGATGCTTGGTGTGGGGCTAGGTGGGGCAGGGCAAGCACTATATGTAAATGGGCTGTCGCCAGCGCCGAAGGAGATTGTACAAAATGAGTATGCAAGCTTGCTATTAGAAACTGGATTGGTGGGGATTGTCTTATTAATTTTAACGATTGTACTAATAATACGTGTAATGCTGAAAAGCAGGGCGGCGTCTATGCTATTAGCTTTAGTAGTGGCATACGGAGTTACTTTATTGTTCTTTTCGGGATTGCCTAACGCGTTGCAGATTTATTTGCTTCCGGCAATATTTATATCTCTTTGCGGAAAAAGTTCGTATCGTAAATAGTGGCGCCTTTGTGTAGATAGAAGTCCCAAGCGGCTTCACGGCCTTTGCCGGAGGTAAAATCAAGTTCGGTGCAATTATGGTTTTTGGCCCATATTAACATTTCTTCCCACATTTTAGAACCAATACCTTGGCCACGAACATTATCATCAGTGACAAAATCTTCAAGGTAAGCTTTTTTCTTTTTGAAATTAGCAATAATAGAAAGGAGTGCAACGCCGACAATTTTATCGTTGTCGGTTTGGGCGATTAGAATATCATGATATGGGGAAGCGATGAGTTCGTGGAGATATTGTTTTGAAATTTCGCCAGGATCTTTATGAGTGCGAGAAAGTTGGATTAAGAGCTGGCGGATTTGGTCGGCGGCTTCGGGAGTGTATTTTTCTAGTTTGGTGATTTTCATAAAATTTCTCCTAGTTTGGTTTTAAGTTCGTTCGCGAGGGTGGTGATTTCCTTTTCGTTCTCTCCCCACATAGTGATGCGAATTAAATTTTCGGTGCCGGAGGGGCGGACAAGTAGGCGGCCGGAAACTGGTTTTAGCTTCTCTTCATATGCTGCGATTAATGATTTAACTTTTGAGCTTTCTAGCTGTTGCTTTTGTTCTGGCGAGGCGTCTAAGGTAAGATTGATTTGGGGGAATTTGGTGATGATTTTAGCGAGTTCGTCTAGGCTTTTGCCAGTAGCGGCGATGGTTTTGGTGACGAGAAGCGCGGCTAGTATGCCATCGCCAGTGGCTTCGCCGGGTAAAATAATGTGGCCGGATTGTTCCCCACCGATAGCAATATTTTCTTTACGCATAGCTTCAGCGACGTTGGAGTCGCCAACCGGAGTAACTGCAAGGCGAAGGTCGCGCTCCTTGGCCCAGTTTAGGATGCCTTGATTGGCCATGACGGTAACGGCGATAGAATCTAGTTTGAGGTAATTGGCGAGGATGGCAATGATTTGGTCACCGTCTACAATTTCGCCGGTTTTATCCACCATAAGGCAGCGGTCGCCATCGCCATCAAAAGCTACGCCAAAGTCTAAGTTTTGACTTTTGACGAGATTTTGTAGACTTTCCAGGTGGGTACTGCCGCAGTCGTGATTGATTTTGGTATTGTAAGAATCATCTACATTGATAAGTTCAACTTTGGCGCCGAGTTCTTCGAAGATAGTTTTGTTGATTACGCTGGTGGCGCCGTTGGCACAGTCCATACCTAGGTGGAGGCCAGTGAAATTGGCTGGGCCGAGATATTCAATCAGGTGGTTTTGGTAAATTTTGACGGCTTCGTCGTGCAGGTTTTCTCTAATGGTGGGCGAAACGGGTGTGTAAGTTAAGCCTGATGCGAGGGCAGATTCGATGGCTACACGGCCTTTTTCGCTAAGTTTAGTGGTGGTATTGTCTGCGCTACGCTCAAAGATTTTAATGCCATTGTCAGTGTAAGGGTTGTGGGAAGCGGTAACATCGATGGCGATATCGAAATCCATCTGAGCAAAACAATAATTAATAGCCGGAGTGGGAAGTACGCCAGCGTTGCCGTATTCGATGCCGAAAGTTTCGAGAGCAGTTTCGAGGTCTCTTAAAATCCATTCGGTAGATTCGCGGGTATCGCCAGCGAGGAGGACCTTAATATTGTTGCCAGTGTAGTCTACTAGGCCCTTGATGATGGCGGCGAGAAATTCGGGGGTGAATTCCTCGGCTTTTTGACGGATGCCATCGGTACCAAAATAGTTCATAATAGTGCTCCTTTCTTCAAGAGTAACCAATAACATCTTTCTCGACTCGCTTCGTCGCGCCCGTCGTTACGGGGCTCCTTGCTCATTCCGCTCCCGTTGTCGCGTACGGTCTCGAAAGATATTATTTGGTTACTCATTGATTAATTTCCTTAAAATATTAATAGTGAGTATAATATCGTTAACTGTACTCCCGCGTGACAAATCGGCCAAAGGGATTTTAAACCCTTGGATGAGCGGGCCGGCGATAGTGAAGCCGCCGAATTGTTCCAAAGATTTATACAAAATGTTGCCGGAATTTAAGTCTGGGGTAATTAGAACATTGGCGTTGCCTGCAATTTTAGAAGTGGGGAATTTTTTAGCGGAGATTTCGGGATTTACCGCGGCATCTAGTTGCATTTCGCCATCGATGAGCCAGTCGGGATGGTTTTGGCGAATTTGATTAATTACGAAATGGATTTTTTCAAGATCGGGATTTTTACCACCGCTGCCATTGGTGGAGTAGGAAAGCATAGCGATTTTGGGTTGCTCATTATAGTAGGTTTGGTAGGTTTTGGCGGTGTCCTCTACTATGATGTATAGTTGTTCCTTAGTAGGGAGTTTATTAACGCCGCCGTCGGCAAGCGCAAAATGTTGATTTCCCTTTTCGCAAATAAAACAGCTGGAAAAATAGTCAGATTTAAGCGGTAAATGATTTTTGTAAGCGATAAGGACGTCGCGCGAGGAGTAATCTAGGCCGGAAATCATAGAATCGGCTTGGTCGTTTTTTAATATTTCGGCGGCGGTATCTAAGTTTGGTGCAGGGATAAATTCAAGATCGGGAAATTGCGTGATGGCTTTTTTAACAATGGGATTTTCTAGTTCTGGAAAGATGATCTTCATAGGTAAATTATAGCATGTCGTTGGGTGGTTGAAGGGATTTTTTATATTTGGCGTTAAGGATTGCAATGTGAATAAAACCGGCAATATTGATTAATAGAAAGGGGACGAAATTAATCATTTCTAAGTTGTTGGTTTTTAAATAAAGATAAAGATCGAAAATTTTATACACTAGAAATAGATATATTGTACTAACTAAGGAAGCCGCTATTATATATCTGCTAAAAATATTATGAGCGTGAGGTATGAAGCTCTTTTTCTTGATGGTCTTTAAAAATGTATATATAGTAGAAATGGCAAAGATATTTCCAAAAATCATTAATAAAAATCCTGAAATAAGCATTATAGGAAAAGTTATATATCCCCCTTTTCCATCCAGTAATGATTGTCCAGATATCATAAATATGAATAGTGATGGTACGGAAATAATATTTGATAAAATAAGAAGTTTAAAATATTTTTGATTCCAGATAGTCGAGGTTGGTGGTTTAAGGTTGTCTAAAAATGTATTGTTGGGATTTTCTATATCATTATCCATATGTATATTATAACATTAGCAACAAAATAGCCCCTGGCAGTGGGGCTATTTTGGGGATGGAATAGATTATTTGTCTACTACTTCGCCTTCGACAGGTTCGTCGCTAGAACTATCGTCTTTTTTGTCTTCAGATTTAGCGTCTTCAGCGGAAGATTGATACATCTTAGCGCCGATAGGCATGATGCGGTCACTTAGATCTTTGGCGGCTTGCTCCAATTTATCTTTATCGGAAGCGTCGTCGTTTAGAGTTTTCTTAGCATCTTCAACAGCTTTTTTGATAGTCTCTTTATCTTCGTCGCTGATCTTATCTTTGTATTCGTCTGGCATTTTTTCAGCTTGATAAATAGCGTTTTCTAGGTGGTTTTTAGCGTCAATGGTTTCCTTTTTCTTCTTGTCTTCTTCGGCGTGCATTTCGGCTTCTTTTTGAGCTTTTTCAATATCTTCCTTGCTCATATTGCCAGAGTTTTGGATGGTGATAGACTGCTCTTTGCCGGTACCTTTGTCTTTGGCGGTAACGTTCAAAATACCGTTGGCATCTAGGTTGAAGGTAACTTCAATTTGTGGTACACCGCGTGGAGCTGGTGCGATACCATCTAGGATAAAGCGGCCAAGAGATTTATTGTCTTTAGCAAATTCGCGCTCGCCTTGGAGGACGTGGATTTCTACCTGTGGCTGGTTGTCTGATGCGGTAGAGAATACTTCGGATTTGGATGTAGGAATAGTGGTGTTTCTGTCGATTAAAGGAGTGCGGACGCCGCCCATAGTCTCGATACCGAGGGTTAGTGGGGTAACATCTAGAAGAAGCACATCTTTTACGTCGCCTTGCAATACGCCGCCCTGGATAGCGGCACCTACGGCTACAACTTCGTCTGGGTTGACGCCCTGCATTGGGTCTTTGCCAAAGAGGTTTTTAACCTTTTCAACTACGGCTGGCATACGAGTCATACCGCCTACCATGACGATTTCGTTGATATCTTTGGTGTTTAACTTGGCGTCTTGGAGAGCCTTTTCTACTGGGCTGGCGAGACGGTCTAAGAGTGGTGCTACCAATTCTTCTAATTTAGCACGGGTCAAAGTGTACTCAAAGTGCTTTGGACCATCGGCGTCGGCGGAAAGGAAGGGAAGGTTGATATCGGTAGAAGTAGAGCTAGAGAGTTCCTTTTTGGCTTTTTCGGCTTCATCTTTGACACGTTGCATCGCAGCAGCATCGCCCTTGATATCAATGCCAGATTCTTTTTTAAATTCGTCTACGAGGAAATTAACGATGATGTTGTCGAAATCTTCACCACCGAGGTGGGTGTCACCATTGGTGGAAAGTACTTCAAATACGCCGTCGCCGATATCCATGATGCTTACATCGAAGGTACCACCGCCAAGGTCGAAGACGGCGATTTTTTCATCTTTTTTGCCTTCTAGACCGTAAGCGAGTGCTGCTGCGGTAGGCTCGTTGATGATACGCTTTACTTCGAGGCCAGCGATTTTACCAGCGTCTTTGGTGGCCTGGCGCTGAGAATCGTCAAAGTAGGCAGGTACTGTAATGATAGCTTCGGTAACTTTTTCGCCAAGAAAAGCTTCGGCGTCGGCTTTGATTTTAGAAAGAATCATGGCGCTGATTTCTTCTGGAGTGTATTCTTTGCCGTCCATTTCTACAGCCACGCCGTTGCCTTTTTTGACAATTTTATACGGGCTGATTTTGATGTCACGTTGGACTTCTTCATCGTCAAATTTACGGCCAATTAAACGCTTGATGCCGTAAATAGTATTTTTAGGGTTGGTCACACGTTGGCGCTGAGCGACTTTGCCTACCAAGCGTTCACCTTTTTTAGTAACGGCCACTACCGATGGGGTAGTGCGGTCACCTTCTGCGTTGGTGATAACCTCTGGCTTGCCAGCCACCATATAAGCGAAGGCGCTGTTGGTGGTGCCGAGGTCGATACCAATAATCTTGCTCATTTTCCTCCTTTTTGAGTTATTTTGGTTACGATTTTAATGAATTTTGTTGGCACTCGTGTGTGTTGAGTGCTAATCTTCCTCTATTGTAGCGCATTGGCACTCGGTTGTCAAGTCTGCTAATAGTTTTTTTCGATTTTTTCTTTAACGATAAAATTACGCCAAAATCCAGTAATCTCAAAACTAACCTTTTGTTTGCGTCTACGAAATGGGCGGGTCCTGTCCGCACGTATTTTTCTGGTAGTGGGACTTGGATTTTTAAGCACGTCATACGCTGGCAATCCAGGAAAGTTTGCCCTAACGGGCAACTTTCTTGGTTGCGTCAGGAATATACGTGTTAAAAATCCAAATCAAATTTTATACTACCAGAAAAATATGTGACGGCCACCCGCCAAGTATACTAGCGAGCTATACAACGCACCGATAAGCCACTGCGTTTGGCATATATAAAGTTTTGGATTGTACTCTCAGTGAAACCTAAATATTCGGTATAGTCGGCGTCGTTTACCTTGTTAGACCAATAGTAGCCACTAAGACCTAGTCTGTAAGATGAACCAAGATATACGCTACCGAATCTTGCGAAATAAAGTGGGGTTGTGCGTAAGTTGTTGAAACCGCTATCAGTATAATTATTCCCAGAGTTACTCCATACGCCTTGTGTTTGCAATAGGATTTTGTACTTATTGCTACTTGGTAAACTCCAATTTTTGGGGCAGATAGAGTTTTCTACTGTACCAGAATTATAACCATACGTATTATTGCTTGCTGCTGTCGCGGACCAGTTATAATAATTACCAAAATGTGTATGTCCACAACCGTTAATATCATTATTATTTGCGTTAGCGCAAGTTTCTAATGAGTTGTAATTACTTTCACCATAAGAAGAAGGGCTGGTATATCTATACCTGTTACCTGGGTTAGCTGAGTATGGGTTATTATAATTATTGGTCCACCCAGGGGTGGTAGCACTATCGCCATTCCAAATCATGTCTATAGTATCGGCTCTCTGGATTCCGCTATTATCTATAGTACTAGGCAGCCAAGAAACTACACCGGTTGTCTCATCTTTACTGTATCCAGTGTCTGTTGTATAGATAGTAGTTCCGTATGATTCTGGGTCTATATCGCTGGTTTCTGAAGTTAAAGCCACTTCGTGCGATAAATCTAAATCTAAATTCTGCGTCATCCAACAATTCCCATCTTTAAGCTTGGCTACCCAATAGATTCTATTATCTCTAACGTCTATTAGTTGTAGTTCTGATTCTTCTATATCTACATTACTACATATACTATGTGTCATATCTTGCATTTTGAAGTAGCCATTATACATTTCTGCACCAGAAGCTATAAAAGAGTCTAATAAGCTCATTGGTGCTACATTAGATACTGCAGTAAAGTTAATCACTCCAGTATACGTCCCACTAGCCTGGGTACTAGCTGCTTTAGCAGCTATCTTAAAGTCTAGATTACTAGAAACATTGCTATTAGTATTTATTAGTGTAATATTATTACTACTAGATAAACCATTATAACTAGACCAAGTAGTACTACTATCTAATGAGGTAGAGTATCCCCATATATTAGTATCTTCACTATTATCTAAGTCAGATAAGTCTGCATTAGTAGCTATACTGCTAAATGTATTTATATTATTACTATGAACTAAGCTTTCATTGCTTACACTTGCAGATAATGTATAACCATATGAAGCATTACTAGCTACACTAACATTTATTGCATTACTATCCAATGTACTACCAGGAACTAGATTAGATATTACTAAATCACTAGGAGATATACTGACTGACAATGTAGGGTTAAAGGTGAAGCCTACTCCTACATTGCTAGAATAACTTAAGGCGGAAACAATACTATCATTATTAATGGTTATTAAACTTAATAGTATAGCTACAATTACTGTATATAATATATGGTGTTTATATTTCCGCATCCTTTTACCTCAATTAGATTAGTTCGGTTGCGGTGCCATATTTGTTTTGAAAAGGCGTATACAAAAATGGCACCGCAAGGGGTGCAATAACCTAACGATTTGCATCAACTTGAGATTGACGTAAACATTGGCTTCCTTGCGATGCCATTTTATGACGTTTTGTATTTTTATATAAAATACGTTGATGTTTTCACATCGTTAAGTTATTGCACTTTAGTCATATCATATTATTTACATTTGTGCGGAAGATTTTTGCCGCAAGCATTTTTGAAAAAAGCGCAAATATATTCCCCTAAAAGCGTAAGCGTACCTCAGGGGTTGAAATTCTTTATTCCTTGTGCTAGGGTGCTAGTATGAAAAATGATAAAATTGGGAAAATAGATATTTCGGAATTAAACGTTCCGCCAGAAAAACATGAATACGAAACGGCTAAATATTTCGCTAAGCGTGGATATGATGTAGAATTTATAGGTCCGCATTATATTGAGGGTTTTAGAAATCCTGATTTTAAGATGTGTGGAAAAATTTGGGAGATTAAGAGCCCTACTAGTAGTAGTAATTCTTCTTTCGAACATAATTTTAGAAAAGCTACTAGCCAATCCGAAAATATTATTTTTGATTTGCGTAGGCTCAACACCAGAACGGAAGAAAAATATATTGAAAAACTTGTCAAAGGTAGTTCGTCTTCAAAGATTAAAACTTTATTTGTCATTACGCTTGACGGTCGCCTATTGACGATTAAAGGAAAGTTTGATAATATGAAGGTAAGGTAGTCCGACCTGCCGCCGAATCGTGGGAGGCCTAGGATTACTTTTTTGTTGATATGAAATGTAACAAGGGGAGCTATTGATATTGATAGTCTTTTGATATAGAATTAAAGTAGTGAAGTTCACGAGGGCGAAGCATTCGCTGAGACGGGGACTTCTTTTTTGCAGAAGATTATAAAAAATGCCTCCAACCTTGTGGTTGGAGTAGGTCGAGAAAATCTCGAAGATAATTTAACTATAGCAAAATTTGGAAAAAATGCAACAAGGGGAGTTATCTGGTATAATGGGGGTATGGCAATAGAGAGGTTAGTGGAGCCGACGCTGGCGGAAGGGAATTCGGAAGAGGAGAAGATTGAGATTTCGCTGCGCCCTACGAGTTTTAAGGAATATATTGGGCAGGAGCATCTGAAAAATAATATCAAGCTGGCGATAGAGGCGGTGAAAAAACGGAGCGATGGTTCTACTTTAGACCATGTGCTTTTGTACGGCCCGCCGGGGCTAGGGAAGACTACGATGGCGGGTGTGATAGCGCATGAACTAGGTGCGTCACTTCGCGTGACGAGTGGCCCGGCGATAGAGCGGGCTGGTGATTTGGCGTCTATTCTCACTAACCTAAAAGATGGCGATGTGCTATTTATAGATGAAATACATCGTCTGCGTAGAGCGGTGGAAGAAGTACTATATTCCGCGATGGAAGATTATAAGCTGGATATTGTGATAGGTAAGGGGCCGGCGGCACGCTCGGTTCGGCTAGATTTACCGAAGTTTACGGTGATAGGGGCGACTACACGGACGGGGTCTTTAGCGGGGCCGCTACGTGATAGGTTTGGGATAATTCACCGGCTAGAATATTACAAACAGCCAGAGATAGAACAAATTATTGCGCGCACAGCCGGGATATTAAATACTAAAATTGTGCCGGAGGCGACGGAGCTTTTAGCTACTCGTTCGCGCCTGACGCCACGCATCGCGAACCGGATTTTTAAGCGGGTACGTGACTATGCAGACGTAAATGGCGATGGCATTATAGATACGGCGATAGCTACGGATGCTTTGAAATTGATGGAAATAGATTATCTAGGCTTAGACCCGGCGGATAGGAATATGTTGAAACTAATGTACGAAAATTACGGCGATAGGCCGGTGGGGCTTACTACTATTGCGGCGCTCACCGGTGACGAGGCAGCTACGATAGAAGATTATTATGAACCATATCTTTTGCAATTAGGCTTGCTGGCACGTACGCCACGGGGGCGGATGGTGACGGAAAAGGGGAAGAGACATTTACAAAATGGCAAAAATGAGATATAATAACAGAAAAGGAGTTATTGATGGATGAATCTTTGGCGAAAATTCGTCACGAACGTAGTGTAAAGGATTTTCCGGGGCTGAGGCTCGAAGATGATGAATATGTGGAATTTGCTTTCTCTAGGGCAAAAATCTGTCTGTTAATGATTTTTATGGGAACTGGTTTTGGCTTGGCATTGATTTTGTTGGCGTTTTTGTTGGTGTTGATGGGGCAGTCTATGATAGACGAAATGGGGCAGAATTTCTTATTTATTATTTTGGCGGCTTTGGTGTCTGCAGCGCTTATTATATGTATCATAGCAACGAGAATTTACAATGGTAATAAGCTTTTTATTACGAATAAACGTGCTATACAGATGGTGATGGATTCTATTGTATCTAAATCAGTAAATATTATTGACTTGGTATCGATCGAAGATGCGAGTTTTCGTCAGGATAGCCTACTGCAGAATATTTTTCATTATGGGACCCTCAGACTTTCTACGGTGGGTGATGAAACGACCTACACGTTTAAATATTCTGATATCACAGGCGAGCAGTTAAAGGCGGTGACGGATCTAATTTCTGCAGCGAAAAAGCGGGGACGCAAAAAGAAAGCAGCGGAAGAAGAATAATTTTAATTTAGTTGCGGTTGTATTTGATGTAAGCGTCTTCTTTTTCTAGCTCAGCTTTTAGAGTATATTCTTTGCATTTGCCTTCGGTGCAATTGGCTGGTGTGTAAGAATAGGAGCTGAGGGAATCGCCGAGGTTGAAGCCGAGTGGATCGGTCCAGAGGGCTGGGTCTATTACTTTGATGTTTTCTTCGGAAATGAATTCTGGGTAATAGCCGTGGTCTTTGTAAAAGCTTTCTTCTAGGGCATAATACATGGCGTTGATGGCAGTCTTGCGATCTTCATCGCGCTGCATGGCATTGATGTTGGATTTTTGTACGAAGAAAAGAATGAGTGCTAGTGTAGCGAATACGGCCACGATGATAATTTCTAATACGGTAAAGCCTTTTTTGGTATTCATATGTGTATTATAGCATATTTCGCTTGTGAAAATAAAATCGCCTGTAGAATCCAAGATTATCTGGCGAGGCAGCGGAGAGACCTACCGGTACCCTTGGTTGCTTGGCCACCGGCAAGGGCAACAGTATTATTTGTAAAACTGAAGGTATAAGCGTAAGAACTTGTACTGTTTGCGTTGTACCAATAAAAGCTTTGTGCGTTTTGGTATTCGAATGAATTATTATTGACTCTTCCTGATCTGATAAATAAAAGGGGGCTAACGGTTAAGCCAGCATCCGTATTGGTTTTATTTTCATTATATAAATAATTTAACCTCGCAAACTCATTAGTAGAACCGGGTAGTGTTTCGGATTGGTTGGATATAGTAGGTGATCTCCATCCTTTAGGACATATAGAGTTTTTAGGATTCTTGGATATATCACTTAACGTATCTTGTGTTAATGAGGAGGAGTTATTAGATGCTATAGCTACAGTCCAGTTATAGTAATTACCTAGTGAAGCATGGCCTGTTTCTGTACTGTCTGTCTTATTAGCACTATATGGTGCAGTATTAATATTCTGCCAACCAGAAACATTAGTACCAGTAAAATCTATAGTGGTAGCTGTGCTAGCTGGAGTATAGTATATTACTCCATTGTCTTT
>JAFOJO010000010.1 GCA_017421325.1 Candidatus Saccharimonadota bacterium | reverse complement strand
ACTCCTATGTTTATCTGGACAACATATCTATAAACCCATAAAAATCACCAGACCCGAAGGTCTGGCAATTTTTATGGAGCCGATGGCAGGGATCGAACCTGTGACCTGCTCGTTACGAATGAGCTGCTCTACCAACTGAGCTACATCGGCACCCCTTGTCGCGTTTGCCATTTATCAAAGCGACAAGCGTGCTAGAAACTAGCACTTCCCAAATTATAGCATATTTGTGTTATAATTAAAACAATAAGGAGAAACTAGCTATGTCTAAAACCGAAGTTATCAAGCATCCTGTCGAACAGGTTGGCGGTGACCTCAAAAAATCTGCTTGGGGTGCTATTTTCGAGTCGCTCGCCACTATGCTTCTAGGTATCTTCTTACTCGTTTGGCCAGACACTATCATTAAAATTATCGCTTACGTAATCGGTGCCTTCCTTATTATCAAGGGCGCTTACCAGGTTATCAACTATTTCGTGGTTAAGGGTCAAAACGATTTCTTCAATAACAATCTGCTCAGTGGCATCATCTCGCTACTTATTGGCTTAGCCCTCCTCTTAATGGGCGAAGAAATCGCCAATGTTTTCCGCATTGTTATCGGCATCTGGGTGATATACGAAGCTCTCGTGCGTATTAGTACCTCTATCAAGCTTCACGCCGCCAGCATCGATGCCTGGAAATACACTTTAATCCTTGCCCTGATGATGCTAGTACTCGGTGTATTTATCACTTTCTATACCGGTGCTATCCTCACGCTTGTTGGCTGGGTCATGATATTGGCTGGCCTTGTCGGTATCGTGGGAGACGTAGTTTTTATCCAATACATTGGCAAAATTACCGATATTATCACTGGTAAAACTAAAGCAGAGAAATAAATGAAACTAGGGTTCAAAGAAGATTTTATCAAAATCTACCAAACCGAACGCGGCATCTTAATTTTAATGATTTTAAATCTTCTATTTTCTATTGGGTTGTTGGTATTTTCGCTTATCAACCTCAACCCCAACAGTGCAGTGGTTAAAATCGGCTACGGTGACATAGGTGGCTATCGCGACGGTTCTTGGGCCGACATGCTTGCCTTTCCGCTGCTTGCTGTTATTTTTGGCATACTTCACAACCTGCTCGCCCTCCGTATTTTTCATAAACGCGGCGGCGGCATGACTAAGTTTTTTCTGATTACTACTACAGCCCTAATTGCCGGCACGGCGCTCGTATTAATCCGTTTACTCGGGGAAGGCTAAATGCGTAAAAATCTTGAAATCCCCCAGGGCAAGCGCACCAAATTATATCGTTTTCTCGAGATTTTGCCGGGTGCAATTTCTTACGGCGCCATTATATTATTGTTTGTACTCTCCCTTATAGACCCAGTACTCGGCGCTATCTATCTCTTTATTCTTATTGCTAGCACCTTAGTCAAGGCTATCGGCGTGGCATATCGCACTGTGCAAGGCTACGAGGTTATCAAGCGCGCCGAACGCGTAGACTGGCGCAAGCGTGTAGAAGATTTATCCCATCCCCATGAAGCTTACGAACGCCTCCGCGATGACAACAACAAGAGCTATCATTTTGATCAACACGTAGAAAACCTCAAAATGATGGCTGCTATGGGTAAAGAATATCCTAGCCCAGACAAAGTCTATCATGTGGTGATGATGGCCGCTTACAACGAAGGCCCCGAGATTATCGGCCCATCTATTGAAGCCGTCAAAAACACCACCTTCCCCAACGACCATATTATTTTCGTGCTCGCCTACGAACAGCGGGGCGGGGAAGCGATAGCTACCACTGCGGAAAATCTTAAAAAACAGTACAAAGGCGTATTTCGCGATTTTCTTTTGGTGCAGCACCCAAATAATCTCCCCGGCGAAGTTGTCGGTAAAGGCCCCAATCTCACTTACGCCGGCAAGGCTGTTTCAAGATATGTAGCAGAAAAACATTTACCAGTAGAAAATATTATCGTTACCTCGCTAGATAGCGATAACCATATGGCACCTAAATACTTAGACTCTGTTGCTTACGAATTTATTACTCACCCCAATCGCCAGCGTCTCAGCTACCAGCCAGTCTCACTCTTCATGAATAATATTTGGGACGCTCCTGCCCCTACCCGTGTAATTGCCGTTTCTAACTCTTTCTTCAATATTATTTCTACTATGCGCCCGCACACTCTGCGTAACTTCGCTTCACATTCTCAACCTCTGCAGGCTCTAGAGGCTATGGATTTTTGGAGCAAACGCACCATTGTAGAAGATGGTCACCAATATTGGCGTAGCCTCTTCTTCTTTTCTGGCGATTATTCGGTAGTGCCTATTCGCATTCCTATTTACCAAGATGCCGTCATGGACGATAATTTCTGGAAGACGGTCAAAGCCCAGTTTATTCAAGTACGTCGCTGGTATTATGGCGCATCAGATGTAGCCTATGTCGGCTCTAAATTATTTGTTAAGAAAAGTCAGCGTATTGTGCCGTTTTGGCAGCTCCTTCCTAAATTTTGGCGGCTCCTGGACGGGCATGTTACTCTAGCCATTATGGCCCCACTTATTACTTTTGGCGCCTGGGTACCAATGCTGATGAATTTTTCTTCACATGCTATGGTGGGTTATAATTTGCCAAATATTGTCAGCGTAATAGAGACCATCGCTTCCTTAGGTCTGCTTATCACGGTGCTAGTATCTTTACGTATGCTACCTAAGCGTCCCGCTCGCTACCATAAAGGGCGCAATATTCTGATGATAGTGCAATGGATCCTGATGCCAGTCACCTCTATTCTGTATCAGTCTATCGCCGCCTATTATGCCCAGACTCGTCTGATGCTCGGCCTCTATATGGAAAAGTTCGACGTCACCAAAAAAGTCGTCAAAAAATAAGTTGTACATAATTCTGTACAGAATAGGGAATTATAGTTCTTATTTTTTTGCTTGTTTTTCTGCTAGCGTGGTATAATAGAGATGTCTTAATTCATCAATTATAAATACTAGTACTTTTAGTATCATCTTAAGCTTAAGTGTAAACGGCACCGTAAGGTTTTCGTCGCTTAGGCTAAGGTAATACTAGTATAAGTTGATGGATTAAGACACCCCTTGCGGTGCCATTTTTGTTAATCCCCATTAATATAGTGGCACCACAATGAGCACTAATACTAGCGGGTGGCCGAGCTTGGGGCCCCCGACGCGCGCAGGCGGTAGCCTAGCACGGTGGGGGAAAATGCGAGGACGGGACCCGCTAGGAATAATAAATCATAAGAGAGGTAATCGAATGGGCAAAGTAAATAAAACAAATAGCTATACAGAATTCTTCTATCACGCTTTCCGTAATATCCTCCTAGTCTCTACGCCACTTCTTGTTCTCTCTGCCCTCATCCTTGGTTTTGGGACTTCTCGCAGTTCTGCAGAAGGTAATGTCTCTAGCGATATCACTAAGTTAGATAATATCACTCTCACTCTTAATGTTTCTTGTACGCTTAGTAATATAGAATTAACTCCACATACTATTACTTTAGAAGGTAGTGGTTTACATAGAGAGAATATTGGCGCTACTAAAGTAGGAGTATTCTGTAATGACAATAATGGCTATAATATCTATGCTATAGGTAGCAGTAATAATATAGATGGCAATACAGACTTAGTAGTAAATGGTCTAAGTAGTGATTATAACATTAAGACTGGAGTATATAGTAGCGGCAGTACCATCTCTTCTTGGGGGATGAAACTAACTGCTGGTACTGGTACTGGGTCTGAGAGTGAACGTACGCCACCCACTACCAATAATGGCTACAACAATTATAATGTAGTACCAAGTACATATACTATGGTAGCTTCTAGAGCTTCGGGTACTAATATGAACCCAAATGCAGATTTAGACATAACTGGCTCTTACTTCACTACTACTTACGACATTTATGCATCAAGTGCCCAGCCTGCTGGCACCTACAATGGCAAGGTAAAATACATCCTAACTCATCCCAATACTAATGCACCTAGTACTATTAATGATATAGATGCTGCCTTTGCCCTGAATGGTAAACAAAAATCTCACTTAGGCACAGATGGCAATTATTATTATGCTATGCAAGATATGACTACAGATATTTGTAATTCTGTCACCAGGACTGGTAAGGACACTGCTACCCAGCTTATAGATGTTAGAGACCGCAAACTCTACTGGGTGGCTAAACTAGCTGACGGTGGATCCGGTAAATGTTGGATGACCAGCAACCTAGATCTAGACATAGGTGGTACTGGCGTGACAGCATTAACATCAGAGAATACAGATATCAGCACCACTGCATCTGGTAGCGGTATCTACACTAATGGTTATACTGAAAACAACGGTGTCTGGACTTGGAATCCAGTATCTACTGCTATTACCGCTAATACCAATATTACATATCCAAACAACACCAACAATCCTACTGTTTCTCCAGCTTGGCCAACTAATAATACTGGCCATACTACACCATATTCAGCAGAAGGTGGCGGCACCTATTACTATACCTCTAATACTACCGATAACGACACAAGATACACTTCCTTGAAAGCCTGCACTGATGCATATCCTGCCGAAGCCGAATGTGAACGTTACTTTGCTGGTAACTACTACAACTGGACTGCCGCCATCGCTTCTAATAACTCTACCAATATAAGTACTGCCGGAACCATTGCCGCTAACTCTATATGCCCTAAAGGCTGGAGATTGCCAAACGCCTCACATACAGACAATGTCAATAATGAGTTCGGTAGGATGCTATTCTATTCTGGCATTACTGCAGCTTTATCCAATAGCAATAACTCTGTAGGCTATTATAATGGAGTTACCAGCTTTAATGAAATGCGTTCAAATCCCTACTATTTTGTGCGATCTGGCGTTACCAGTGGCGGTACCCTGCCCAATTCCGGCATTGCCGGCTACTACTGGTCTAGTACGGTTAACAACGGTACCGCCGCTTACTACCTGGTCTTTAATGGTGTTGGTGGTATCTACCCAGCCAGTAGCGGCTACAGATATGACGGGAGGTCGGTGCGCTGCGTAGCGCGCTAATCCTGAATTCAGGCTAGTATTTTTGATAATATTATGATATAATACCCTCACGGGTTGTTAGCTCAGTTGGCTAGAGCGTCTCGTTTACACCGAGAAGGTCGGGGGTTCGAGCCCCTCACAACCCACCAGAATAAAAAAGTAAACCCCAAAAGGGTTTAATTTTTTTGCTCAACCCTTTTTCTGCACAACCCCCAAGCCGCAATCGCCCCTGCAAAGTTGCCCGCTGCGCATAACAAAATTGTCCAGCTAAATTCCACCGCCACGCCCATCGTGATCACATTCGCGATAGAGTGCTGAAATCCGCAAAAGATAAATAGCGGCACACCTAGCAAAATCCCTAGTTTCGTGCCTCTTCGATATAATTCTACCGCTAAATACATTATCACTCCACACATTACAGATTTTAAGAAAAATTCCAAGCTCATACTCCAGGTCGCTACTTTTGCCTCTGCCGCCCCTACAATTGCCGCGTCAAACAGGCTAAATATCACTCCTATTGCATAGCCAAATACCAGATTAAAAAGCAAAATCAACACTAAATCCAAGATTGTTATCCCATCTTCTACCAAAAACCCGCACTTACCAGTAAAAAGATTCAGCCCCAGCACACATACCCCTAGCAGCCCAAAAGCAAACAAAAACGGCCCTAGTGGCTCGCCCATTTTTAATAGCACAAAATCCCCCAGCCCTATTAATAAACTTGCTCCAATAGACAAACGCATTAAATCTATGTAATGCCAAAATTTTTTCATATTACCTCCAATTTTTCTCAATTATACTAAAGGTTTTCTTAAAATGAAACCATAAGCATCTTAAAAACTAAAGTTATGCAACATTTGTTGCAT
Source organism: Candidatus Saccharimonadota bacterium (assembly GCA_017421325.1). Classification (GTDB taxonomy): domain Bacteria; phylum Patescibacteriota; class Saccharimonadia; order Saccharimonadales; family Saccharimonadaceae; genus Nanosyncoccus. Next base: position 27,735 of record JAFOJO010000010.1, on the reverse strand, counting down.
AAGTCTAAAATTTTAAAATTAATTCTAGATAAAAAATGCTAAAATCGCCCCAAGCGGAGGTAGAAAGGAAACCAATGTTAAAAGTAGTAGTCTTTGATAGTGGCTACGGCGGGGAATTATTTGCAGATTATTTACAAGAAAATCTGCCGGTCATTAAGATTATTAGAGTGATAGATTGGCGCAATGCCGACAAAATCAATGCCAAATACAGAGAAGCACGTAAACTTGCTGAAGCGGCGATTAGACCATACATCGGCAGGGTAGATTTAATTATTTTTGCTAATCATCTCATTACTATTACCAGCCTCAAATATTTTAAGCGCAAATATCAAACGCAAAAATTCTTAGGATTAGATTTTGAGCAGCCAAATCATTTTAGCGAGCGCGACACTCTCATCCTCACCACTAAGGCCGTCGCAAAAACCATCAATTATCACAACTATCTTTTCCGCCTTAAATGTAAAACTAAAACTCTAGTTCTGGATAATTGGCCCGCCAAAATAGATAGTGGTGAGCTTGCGATCAGCGAAATCAACAATACGTTCCAATCTTTTTCCAGCCGGGAGCAGCTTTATCCAAAAAATGTCATTTTGGCCTGTTCGCACTTCAATGACCTTAAGCCAGAACTTCGCATCTGTTTTGGTGGCAATCTCAAAATTTATGACGGTTTTGAGAATGCTTTTCGTAAAATCTGTAAAGCTCTGGAGCTTCGTGGTGGCACCGGCAAGAAAAAATCTTAGCTCCAAGTATGTTACAATAAACTTATGCAGACTGAACTATCTGAATTTTATTCTCGGCTTGGCGCTATTGGGCTAATTATTATTCTAGGCTTTTTCTTGGGTAAGAAAAAGCTCATCAGCACCGAGACTAATAAAGAACTCACCAATCTTCTACTTACCGTATTTATGCCTGCTTCACTCTTCGTGGCCTTTCCGGCCGAATATAGTGAAGCATCGCTTAATCTATTCTTTGCTGGCTTGGTAGGTGGTATTTTAGTGATGCTACTGGTGATTATTCTTTCCAAACTAATTTTTAACAAGTATTGGTTTAAGGGCGGTCTGCGCTACGAATCCCAGTTTGCTTTAATTTTCAACAACGCCACTTTTCTAGGCTACCCCATTGTGGCTAATACTTTTGGCCCCACTGGCGTGATTGCTTACTGTGGATTTATTATTGCGTTTAATATTGCGCTCTTTTCTTATGGTATTTGGCTATTTGAGCACAAAATTTCGGTTAAACTTTTAAAAAGCGTAGTCACTAACCCTAATATTATAGCGGTGCTTTTGGGAATGGTACTATTTCTTTCGGGTATCCATCTTCCAAGTTTTATCACCGATGCTGTAGGGTTTGTCGGTAATGCCACTACGCCTTTGTCTGTTATCTGTATTGGTTTTATGCTTTCACGCGCCGATTTCAAATCTATCGCCAAAAAATGGCGCCTTATCATCACCGCTCTCATTCAGCTGATTGTCGGGCCGGTGGCTACTTTTCTCTTGTTAACTTTGCTCAAATTCCCGGTAGAAGTTATTAGTGTCTGCACACTGATTCAAGCTTTGCCTACCGCCACCTCTCTTGGCCTCTTTGCCACTAAATATGGCGGCAATAATATCGAAGCCTCTGAACTAGTTACTATTTCTACTATACTATCAGTAGCTACTTTGCCTATCATGATACTGCTATTGAATTTTTCCTCTCTATAAATTATAATAGATTAGTAATTTAAAGAAAGGATAAGGCATGGAAAATGCAGAAAAAATGAGACACACCCTAAGCCACGTGCTTGCCGCCGCGGTACAGGAGCTTTATCCTACTACAACATTTGGCATTGGTCCAGCTATCGAAAATGGTTTTTATTATGACATAGATTTTGGTAAGACTAAGATTTCTGATACTGATTTACCTAAAATAGAGAAGAAAATGCGCGGCATTATTGCCCGTAAACTCCCCATGACTAAGCGCGTAGTTTCGAAAGACGAAGCTTTAAATTGGGCGCACGAAAATAATCAGACTTATAAAATCGAGCTAATTGAAGATTTACCAGACGACTCTGAAATCTCTTTCTACGACCTGGGTAACATTTTTACTGATCTTTGCAAGGGCCCACACGTAGAAAATACTTCCAAGCTTGGCGCTTTTAAACTTGTCCGTATCGCCGGTGCCTACTGGCGGGGCGACGAGAAAAGGGAAATGCTCACCCGCATTTACGGCGTAGCTTTTCCTACCGAAGAAGAATTGCAAGATTACTTAAAACGTCAAGAAGAAGCCAAAGCTCGCGACCACCGCAGGCTCGGCAAAGAGCTAGATTTATTCTGTTTTTCCGACTTAGTTGGCTCCGGCTTGCCACTATTTACTCCGCGTGGCACAGTTTTGCGCGACCTGCTTAACGAATTTACTCAAAGCTACCGCCTAGATAATGGTTATAAAAAAGTTTGCATTCCGCATATCGCCAATGTAGATTTGTACAAAACTTCTGGCCATTACGAAAAATTCCCCGAAATGCTACAATTTGTCTCCCAGGAAAGTGGCGACCACCTAGCTATTAAGCCGGTATCTTGCCCGCATCATTCGCAAATTTTCGCTAGCAGCCCGCGTTCCTACAAAGATTTACCAATTAAATACCTAGAAACCACTATGGTTTACCGTGACGAGCGCAAAGGCGAGCTAGGCGGCCTTTCTCGTGTACGTGCCATTACGCAAGACGATTCGCACGTTTTCTGTACTGAAGACCAAGTCGGTGATATCTTCGGCGAACTTATCGCTTCGGCTAAAGATTTATACAAAAAGATTGACATGAAGTTGAAGCTTCGCCTCTCTTTCCGCGATGACGGCGATGGTTACATTGGTACGCCAGAAATGTGGGAGAAGGCCCAGAGCGCTATTAAAGAGATGGCCGACAAGTTTGAGATGGATTATTTCATTGGCGAAGGCGAAGCCGCTATGTATGGCCCCAAGATGGACTTTATGGCGGTAGACGCCCTAGGCCGCGAATGGCAGCTCGCTACCGTGCAGCTAGACTACGCTATGCCAGCCCGCTTCCACCTAGAATACACTGATGCTGACGGCTCTAAAAAGACCCCGATTATGATCCACTGTGCCTTGATTGGCTCAATTGAACGCTTTATGAGTGTATATCTCGAACATACTGCTGGTTGGCTACCAATGTGGTGCGCCCCAGAAAACGTCCGCATTCTCACGGTAAACGACCAAGTTGCGGATTATGTCGGTAAAATCACCGATGTATTAGATAAGGTGGAGCTAAGCGACCCTCTCCCGCACAATAAATTGCGCTACACGGTAGACAATTCTGCTGATTCGCTCGGCAAGAAAATCCGCCGCGCTACCAGTATGAAAATCCCTTGCGTAATCATTGTTGGCCCGAAAGACGTCGAGAGTAATATGGTCTCTGTACGCTTGCGTGATAGGGAAGAAAAGATAGAGCTAGATAAATTGGCAGAGTTTTTAAAGGGATCAAAATAGTGTCTACATCGACGGGTGACGGCTGGAGGGGGACCCCCAAAATGTTTGCGAAGCAAAATTTTGGGGGAGGAAAAGCCGGCAGGACCCGTCGAGACGTCGATGCTATTGTAATCCTGGGCCCTACGGGCTCTGGTAAAACTGGTGTTTCTATCAAAATCGCCAAAGCTACCGGTGGCGAGATTATCTCTGCCGACTCTCGCGCGATATATAAAGATATGGACATTGGTACGGCTAAGCCCACTAAGGCAGAAATGGATGGCATCCCGCACTACGGCTTAGACCTAGTAAAACCAGGCGAACGCTTTACTGTAGCAGACTGGAAAGCCTATACCGAGGCAAAAATCAAAGACATCAAAGCGCGTGGCAAAATTCCTATCACTGCCGGCGGCACTGGTTTATATATCGACGCACTAATTTACGATTATCACTTCAAAGGTCCCACCGGCGCCAAAATTGGCGACTTTGAACAAAAAAGTTGTTCAGACAGAACAGAGGTCAAAGGCAATTATCTGCTCATTGGCATCAAATGGGAAACAGAGATATTGCGCGCTCGTTTGCGTGAGCGTATCAACCAAATGTTCTGCCCCGCACTTTATAAAGAAACCAAAGCCTTAGTCAAAAAATATGGCTGGGGCAGTGGCGCTATGAAAAGCAACATTTATGAGTATGCGTGGAAATATCTTAACCACGAACTCACTTTAGACGAAGCCAAAGAACAAAGTTTTTATGAAGATTGGCATCTGGCAAAGCGCCAAATGACGTGGTTTAAACGCAATAAACAAATAATTTGGCTGGAGCTTGAAGAAATTTATCCATATGTGCTAAAATATATACATAATGAGCAAAGAAACTAACACGCCAACAGAAAAATTATTCGGTTCCAAAACTCGTGCTAAACTCTTGCGCCTATTTTTTGAAAATCCCGAAAAAAGTTTTTATGTTCGAGAAATGACCAGGGTGATAGACGAGCAAATCAACTCTGTCCGCAGGGAATTATTAAATCTCGAAAGCATTGGTATTATTAAAAACGAGACTTTCGACAACAAAGTTTATTACTCGGCTAACAATAAACACCCCTACTATCGCCCCATGATTGATATTTTTTCGAAAAAAATTGATACAACTCGCGAAAAAGACATTAAAGAAAATACTTGGGAAGATTATTGTCGCCCGGTTAAGAATTATCTAAAAGGCCTAGTCGTAACCAACCGTTTACCTGGCCAAGACGGCGTAGATCTTCTAATTATCGGCAACGATAAAACTAAAAAACTTGCCCGCTGGGCCGAAGTGATAGAAAAAAGGCAGGGCAAACCCCTCAACTACGTAATTATGTCACCAGATGATTTTACCTACCGCAAAAGTGTGCACGACCGTTTCGTGATGGAAATTTTTGAAATGGAAATTTCCGAAATTATTGACCCAGAAAAATTAATTAAATCATAGGAGAGCAAAATGTTTGAAATCGAAAGCAAATCCCCAGACGAGATCACCTTTATCACCAAAAAGACTACCATCAAATTTAATATCGCCGATGCCGTAATTGACGCCGGCCTAGCCGTTGGCAAGATTGCCGGCCCTGGTGAATTTGAAATTGGCGACGCCACTATTCGTGGCATTGCTACCGAAAGCGGTAAAACTATCTACGACGTAGAAATCGGCGGTGTCCATACTGGCATTATCGGTGGCATTGAGGAAAACCTAGACGATATTGTAGCCGATATCCTTTGCACTTCATCTGTGCGCGCTATTCGCGAAATTGAGCCTAAACTAATTATTGCAATGGGCAATGTAGATGGTATGGTAGCAGACCTTAAGCTCACCGCCCGCACCGAAAAGAAACTCAAAGTTAAAAATCTAGATAGTCTACCAACCGCTAAAGAAGTGGTAATGTTAAACTAAAATGAATCTCAACTTCGGCTATATTGTTATCATTTTGGTCATCGTAGTTTTTTCGGTTATTTTGCACGAACTCTCCCACGGTATTGTGGCCTACTGGCTAGGTGATCGCACCGCCAAAGACGCTGGACGCCTCACCTTTAATCCCATCAAGCACGTAGACCCATATATGTCTATCTTGGTGCCAGTTATATTATATATACTGGGGGCCCCAGTTTTTGGTGGCGCTAAGCCTGTACCGGTAAATTATCATAATCTCAAATGGCGCGAATGGGGTATGGCTCTAGTGGCTCTCGCCGGCCCATTTACTAACTTTCTTCTGGCCTTTATCTTTTTCCTAGTTGGTCACTTTACCGGCTTAGCTTACGGCGCGGGCGGGGAACTATGGCAATTTATTTTCACCGAGTTTATTTATATTAACCTTGGCTTTATGATTTTTAATCTTATCCCTATTCCACCACTAGATGGCTCGCGCATACTCTATGCTATCTCTCCAGATGGTTTCCGCAATGTCCTTGCCGGTATAGAACGCTACGGTATTATCATTGTTTATCTCTTAATCTTCTTCTTCGGCGAAGTTTTCTCCCATTTGATGATTAATGGCATGAACGGTATCTTGCACTTCTTCTACTTCATAGTTGGCTCCTAATGTGATATAATCAAAGTAGCCCTATCGGCAGCATGATTTTCCTGAATAATCATGTTATAGGGATTTCGTGGCTTACACCCGTGGGTGTAACGCATAAGATTTTACCCACCTTGTATATATTACGGGGAAAACAGGTCGGCAGGGCTATTATGATAAGAGGTGGGATGAAACAAAGAATTCGTGTAGTTGGATTAATTAAAAACGAAGACGGGGTCTTAGTTTTCAAACGTAGCCGGGGCCGTAGCGATTCGCCGGTTTTTTGGGAGCTTCCCACCGGCAAGATTAAATTTGGCGAACAGCCCGAAGAAGCTATGGCGCGCTCACTCACTGAATATACTGGATTGAATGCCAGCTCTGTTAATCTTAAAGATGTTATTACATTTCTTGCCCCCGAAGGCTCTAGCCAGCTTAGCAACTTATATATTATATATGAGCTAGGTATTGCTAACCCTATTAAGCCCACTCCGCGTGATAGATACACCGGCTATAAATTTGTCAAAGATTTCGCCACTTCTAACGTCCGCCTCAATGAAACCAGTATATCTGTGCTAGAAATTATAGATGGCAAAGTCACTTCTGATCGTATTTCTCCGCGTGACACCGCCAACGGCATTACTATCAACGTAGATGGTGCCTCGCGTGGCAATCCTGGTCCCTCTGGTATTGGTTATTGCATTCACGATAGCAGCGGTAAAATCACCGAGCGCAAGGGTGAATTTATCGGTTTTTCTACATCTCGTATGGCCGAATATTATGCTATGAAGAAAGGGATTGAACGCGCTATCGAGTTAGGCTACAAATCTGTCCATTTTATATCTGACAGCTTAATGGTAGTAAACCAGCTCAACGGTATCTTCCATGTTAAAAATCAAGATATCGCCCCTATCTATAATGATATCCAGCAAAAACTCAGTAATTTTGATGCCGTATCTTTCACTCACGTTCCTCGTAGTAAAAATATGATTGCCGACTCTGAAGCTAACACTGCGATAGACGAGATATTGCAGAAATAAAATATTACTATTACATAATTCATTAATATCGAGGAACATAAAGGCCAAACTGCCACACAGGCGGTTTGGTCGCCGTAGGGGCGGAGTGATGCGATAAAATTTATTATCACATCACGTAGCTTCCGAGATATGATGAATTATGTAATCTAGTCTGCAGCTCTATTATTATAAATATATATATGATATAATACAGGGGAGCCTGAAAGGCGACCGCTTTTTATAAGAGGAAAGTCCGGGCAACATAGAGCAGGGTAGTCGCTAACAGCGACCGTCCGTAAGGATAGGGAAAGTACCACAGAAACAAAACCGCCCCTCTTCGCGAGGAGTAAGGGTGAAAAGAGTGGGGTAAGAGCCCACAGCGCGCCGTAGCGATATAGCGCGGAGGCAAACCCTACCTGTTGCAAGGAGCACTATACACCTTCGCTCGAGGATGTGCGCTCACCGCTAGAACGTTATAGCAATGTAACGTCAAGATAGATGGTCGTCAACCATATATTATATATGGTTACAGAACCCGGCTTATAGACGGCTCATTATCAAAAAACCGCCCCCACCGGGCGATTTTTTGATTTTAGGGAAAATATGATACAATGGAGATGTCTACATCAAATAATTATAAAGATTACTAATTACCGAAATTAGTGAACGGCAACCGTTCAAAAAACAGTAATTTCGGTAATCGAATTAATTGTTTGGTGTAGACAGCCGAGAACGGTTGTCGTTTTTTATTAAGCGACGAGTCAATAATAATCTAAAAGGAGGTAAAATGAATCACAATTCATTCCCAAGCGGGGAACAGTCCCCAAGCCAGTCAGAGGGCGGAGATATTACAGAATATCCGTCTTTTGAAGAACATATGCAAAATATGGAACAACAAAATGGCGAAAAGCAAAGCTTCATCGAGCGCGCCAAAAATGCCATACATAATCTAATCCACAGGCGAGAATGGGTGCGACAGAACACAGAAGTACTTACTCGCCCAACGATGAAGAACGAAGATTTACGGGGTAATAGTTATATAGGCGTAGCTCAGAATGAAGTAAGCCGAAAGATAAAAAATGGAGAACCACTTAGTATTAAAAACGTTACGTCTATGGCTGAGGAATATGGCTATGGTCAAGGGTACGAAAATCTAGGAGATTTACTCGAAGAAGTTGGAGTAGAGAACGGAACTGACTTTGACGTACAGCAACCAGGCACCTTAATTCCGCCGAATGGGGAAGAAATCCAGCACCCACTTTCTATTAGTTTTCGCAATAATCAAGGCGATTTTACCAGAATAGACCTATATAAAGATGCCCCAGGTGAAGGTCACGCTATATCCTATAGTGGTGCCGCTGAAGAAGGGGTTGATGTAGGATATTCCGGACCGATAAAGTTTGCCAAAGATAGGAAAAACCTTAAATATACCACCTTTAGTAGGCAAGGATAAGTCCACACAAAAACCGCCCGAAAGGGCGATTTTTTGATACGAATATTAATTTATTTACTCGCTTTTTTCTCGGCGCGCGCCTTTGGCGATTCAATCAAACCTTTCTTCTTTAGCGTCCTTAGAGCAGAAGTAGATACATTGCATTTTACTTTTTGCCCGTTAATAATCAAAGTCCGCTTCGAAACATTTGGCTTAAAAACTTTCCGAGTGTGGCGCTGGGAGAACGACACGTTGTGGCCGTACATCTTACCCTTGCCGGTAATTTCACAAATTGCCATCTTATTTCTCCTTTACCGTGTTAACAATTTTCTTAAACGCCTCAGGATTATTCACAGCTAAATCTGCCAAAACCTTGCGGTCTAGCGTGATATTCTTGGCCTTCATTCCAGCAATCAACTGCGAGTAGGAAACACCTAACTCACGAGAAGCATTGTTGATACGAGTAATCCATAATGCACGTAGATCGCGCTTTTTATTGCGACGGTCACGATAGCTGTATTGCAAAGCCTTAATTACGCCTTGCTTGCCTAGACGGTAGCTACGCGTACGTGCATGCTGCATACCCTTAGCAGCTTTTAAAATTTTCTTGTGTTTTGCGTGTGCCGCAACACCTCTTTTAACTCTCATAATTACACCCCCAACGCTTTCTTAATATTCTTGTTAATTTTGCCGTTGATGGTAGCAGCAGTTTTCATATTGCGCTTCCTGGCTTTAGATTTTTTAGCGAGAATATGATTCCCGAATGCCCGCTCACGTACCAATTTACCACTACCGGTAATCTTGATCCGCTTTGCGGTACCTTTATGCGTCTTTAACTTTGGCATAATAGTTTTTCCTTTTTAGATTTAATATTATTTTGGTCTAAAGTAATCTGTTTTATTAAAAATTACAACAAACCTAATGTGCTATCAGCTGGCCGTGGAAGTAGGAAATTACTTCTTCCGTACCTGGACTGATAAGTTGCGTCCGTTCATTTGCGGCTTGCCCTCTACGACGATGCCTTCACCTAAGAGTTCAACCACTTTATTTAAAAGCTCGTTGCCAATTTCTTTGTGAGCCATCTCGCGACCACGGAAAATTATTAAAATTTTTACTCGGTCGCCGTCGTCTAGGAACTCGCGCATTTTACGGACTTTGATGTTAAGGTCGTTATCGCTAATTTTTAGACCAATCTTCATCTGCTTTAGCTCGGATTGCTTTTCGCGAGCCTTCTTGCGATTTTTGGCCTCTTCTTTCATTTTCTGGTACTGATATTTGCCCCAGTCAATGATTTTAACGACCGGCGGGTTGGCATTAGCGGCAATTTCCACTAAATCCACCCCCTGTTGATTCGCCAGAATTTGGGCTTCTTTGCTAGACATAATGCCTAGCTGCTCTCCACTAGCACCGATTACGCGCACCTCCGGATAACGAATTTCCGAATTAAGTCGCGTGCGTGATGTAGTTTTTATGATAGTCCTTTCTTCTCTTGAATTAACCTGATAACAATTATATCAAACCTCTAGAGAAAAAGCAAGAGTAAATTAGCGTTTTGGCACTACTGCATAATTCATCAATATCGAGGAACATAAAGGCAAAATCTGCCAAAGGCAGATTCTTGCCGCCGTAAGCCCCTTGGGACGCTCTAGCGAAGCGAAGCGAGCGTCAGGGGCGGAGTGATGTGATAAAATTTATTATCACATCACGCAGCTTCCGAGATATGATGAATTATGTAGCAGATTCAGCGTTTTCTATACGTCAAAGCTTCCGCTAAATGCTGGGCTGAAATTTTATCCGCTCCAGCCAGATCTGTAATAGTTTGCGCCACCTTAATAGTTTTAAAATATGACCTAGCCGAGAGATTCAGCTTTTCTGAGGCCGCAGCCAGCATTTTCTCGGCCGCCGGCTCTAGCTGTAGCATTTTTGATACCTGAAAGGAAGATAGGGAACTATTGTAAACTCCATCTTGTCCATACCGGGCCTTTTGCCGCTTAATTGCCTCTGTTATATTATTTTTTACAACATTATGCTCGCCAGTTTCATCTGGTAAATCCTTTAGTAAATCCGCGTTATCCACCTTTTCTACCACAATATTCATATCTATCCGATCAAATAGCGGCCCAGAGAGCTTTTTCTGATACTTTTGAATTTGCGTTTCGGTGCATTTGCACTCGTGCGTAGGGTCGCCCAGATAGCCACAGGGGCAAGGATTCATTGTGGCTACCAGCATAAAATCCGCCGGATAAGTAGTTTTACGATTGGCTCTAGAAATAGAAATCTCTTTATCCTCCAGGGGTTGTCGTAAAGCCTCTAACACCGACCTCGGGAATTCTGGTATTTCATCTAAAAACAATATGCCCTTATGTGCCAGGGATATTTCTCCAGGGCTAGCCGTTGCCCCGCCACCAATGATAGAAGTAGAACTCGCCGTATGATGCGGGCTGCGAAACGGCCTCGCCTCTATAATTTCATCTTTAGATAACCCAGCAATAGAGTAAATTTTAGTAATATCAATTTTCTCCGCCGGGGTTAAATCTGGTAAAAGATTCGCCGCTGCCTTGGCCAGCAAAGTTTTTCCAGCCCCTGGTGGCCCAGAAATTAAAATATTGTGATGCCCCGCAATGGCAATTTCCATTGCTCGTTTGGCTAATTTTTGGCCCCGAATATGGTCCAATATCTCACCCGTGCAATGTGTGGCTTTCTTGTGCTCGCCACCTATATTGCTAGCCATAGGCAGATTCGCTTGACCTTTTAAGGCCAAGAATAGGTTTTGCAAGGTATCTACGCCGTAAATAGTGATACCTTCCACTAGCGAAGCCTGCGCCAAATTTTTTATCGGCACGTATATTTCGCTATACCCAGCTTCTTTCGCGGCTTCTACCACGTTTATAATACCTTTTACAGGCCTTAATTCACCATTGAGCGATAGTTCACCCACGAACATTTTGTCGGCTACATCGCTTTTGATAAGTTGCCCAGACAGCACCAACACCGATAGTGCTATTGGTAAATCCAAGTATGCCCCATCTTTCAAAAGCTCTGCTGGTGCCAAGCTAATAGTTACTTTTTTGTCGGGGAAGAAAAAGTCCGAGTTTACCATTGCGCTACGCACCCGTTCTTTTGCTTCATTGATAGTTTTGTTGGCCATACCTACGATATTGAACGCCGGCAGGCCTCTGTTCATATCCCCCTCAACTTCTACTAATTTGCCCCCGAAGCCATAGGGGATTGCTGAATGAATTTTTGCGATCATACCCACCTAACTAGCACAGGGAATTAGAAATTTCAACCCCCCCACCTTGCGCCTATGCTTATTTTTCACTAAAAATATGTTTGCAAAACTTTATGTCAAAAAAAAATGTATTTTTTAACATAAAGATATTGCCAAAATACTTGTGGAAAACCTTATAGAAAAATGCAAAAAATTGTTCAAAAAATATATTGACATTAGCATTTTTTCGCGATATTATAGAGATAGCTTCTGAATAAAAAAATTATTCAGAGGGTCAAAACAAACATTTTAGCCAAAATAACTCCACACTCTACAAAGAAGGCCGGTTTTCCTCGCAGTTACCGGCCTTTTTCTAATGTTTGGAGCTTTCTTTTCGGAAAAAGAAAGCTCCAGGAAAAGAAAACCAGCAAGAAATTTAAATCGGAAGTCAATTCCGATTTAAATTTTGATTAGTAATGCTGAAGATCAATAACTGCAATTATTTCTAGGTTTTTCATTTGAGATCAAAAGCTACTGAGGTGGCGATTTTACGCTTTTATTTATTAGATAAAATGCTTCAGATGGGTGTTTTCTTCGCGCGAAGTACGTTATTTGTGGCAATTTCGTAATTAAAACCCGGCAGATTGGCGGTTTCTTCGAGTGAAGCTAGTTAATTTGCGAAATTCTTAGCCATAATTCGTTCTAGATGGGCGATTTCTTTGTTTGAAGCGCGGCTATTGGCCGAGCAAAAACAAAAAATCGCCCAGATAGGCGAATTTGGCAAGAATTTTGGTGGAGCTGGGGGATACTGCCTCCCCGTCCGCACCGTCACAGGGTCATGATTCTACGTGCATAGTTTTCTGTTTCGTCTTGGCAAAATATCGTTAGCGGCAGAAAACGAAACTAACAACCGCCATGGCTAATTTTCGTGCTATTTTTCGCTAATTAAATAGCCTTATTCTCGTTGTATGATAATTCTAGCTCTACGAAGCCTCAAACTAGAACCAGCCTATAATAAATTAGGCATAAGCCGGCATGTAAGCTACATGCGCGGTTTTCGTGTTTTTTACACTTATTAATACTTACGGTATTTAATCGGCACGCCTCATGACTGTTAACGATTCGTCTAAGCTTTGTCAGCCCCAACTAATAAAATTATACCATAACCATCCTAAAACTACAACACTCATACCGTGCAAAACTAACTAATCGTTGTAAAACTTACAACAAAAACATAAATTTTCTTACCCAAATCACGCAATCGTTGTAAAAAACACAACATTTTGAACAAAAAAATAGAACAGGGAAGAAATAGATGGACTGTTGTAAAAAATACTCTAGAAATACTGAACAAATCTATTGATTTTTTAAATATTTTATGCTAGTATTAAGACAGTCGGGAAGACTAAAACAAACATTAAAAACAAAAGGCAAAATATGAAGAAAAAACGCTTCAAAGCTAGAAATAAACCATAAACCTTGGCGGGCGAAAAGGTAATTTCTAGCCATAAATTACACCATTAGGAATTACCTAGAGCTCCGCCAAAAGTCCAATCCTAGGTGCCAGGAAAGGAAAAAAGCGTAGAGCGCGCAGTCAAATCTTTCATTAGTACCTTCCGCAAAAAAAGCACAAGACATAAACAAGAATGAAAGAAAACGACGGCAAGGACAATGCTTCACCTAGCGTGAAGCGGTCAATAGGGAAAAGCGGATCAGGGGTTGCGGCCAATAGTTGTGATTTAGACGCCGGATAACCCCCCGCCCCTCCCGGAGAACAAGTACTTGGGGGCTGACCAGAACTGTGATATAATCGACTTATGAAACATAACCGTATTATATCTGTTATTAGCATAGTTGGACTCGCAGCTTTAATACTTATGCTAGTTTTTACATCACCGACGGAAATTGGGCCGTTCGGTGTCTTGTTATTTTTTACAACAGTCTACATCGTGGCTTTTGGCGTGACTACTCTTTTGATGCAAGCCTTTATGCGCCTAGCTTTCAAAAAAGACACTTTCAAAAATAAAGACTATCTCTATGCGGCCGTTTTAGCTTTTGGCCCGATTATGTTTTTGATGGCGCGTTCTTTTGGCGCTATCAACTTCTGGACTACTGGTCTCATCTTCCTTTTCATATTTCTAGCAGAATTTTTAGTCGCAAAACGTGTTTAATGTGGTAAAATAAGCATATGAATAATGGTCATACGGATAAAGCTGACAGCGCAGGAGTGCAAAATCTTTTTACAGCTGATGCTGGCGCTGACTCTGTAAATGCTAATAGTTTTGAAACAAAAAACAATCTTGACCTTACCAATACGGACATCTCTTGGCAAAGAAACCCTCAGGAAATTGGTAATAAAATCATTAATTTTCCAGGTAATAATCTGGAAAACCCAAAATCGCATCATAACCAAGAGAATTTTGCAATCATCGAACCAACTATGCCGCCAGGTGCTAGTGACGGCATCGATAAAAGCCAACCCAATAAGGATAAAATTATCGAAGCCAGTTTCAACCGTACCAGCATTAAAACTACTGGCGATGGGCTGGACGCAGAAGGCATTAAAGAGTTAGAGAAAGTAGCCGACAAAAAACTTTATAAAGAAGATGACGCCGCTGGCTATGTGGACGCCATCAGGGGAGAAGACGGCATGGCTGTCGTTAATCTAGAAAATTCATATGGCCCCAACTCGGCCTGGAAGAAGGCTGCATAATGAAATACCCCTGTTTCTGTAAAAATTACAACAGTCAACCACGCAAAGGGAGCGTAAGATAATGGAGCCCTGGGCGGTAGCTCTTATAGTTGTCGCAGCAATTGCTATTATTGTCGGAATTTTTGGCGGCACCTATATCTCTAAGCTTCGCAAGGCCAAGAAATACGAACGTGGTCTTAAGATGGTGCCACTCCTTATTCATCTCCCCCCATCCACCGACGACATAGATGGTGGCGGTAGGGATAAACGCGACGTTATCAATGAAGCCATCTCCAAGGCTCAGGTGATGTACTCCATTCTCTCTTCCACTATCACTAAGGGGCTTAAGACTAAACTCTACGGCCAACGCCACTTCTCTCTAGAAATTATCGCCAAAGATGGCTTTATTAAGTACTACGCTATTGTGCCAGCGGTGCTTAAAGAGACGGTTAAGCAAGCTATTCAGTCCGCTTATCCCACCGTACGCATAGAATTAAAGCGCGAGGACAACATCTTCAGGAGTGGAGGTGGCGCTAGTGCCGTAGCTGGCGCCGAGCTTAGCCTAAATAAAGCTTACTATCTCCCTATCGCCACCTACGAAGACACCAAACGCGATGCCCAGATGGCTATACTGAATGCACTCTCTAGCATCAAAGAGGATGAAGGTGCTACTGTACAAATTTTATTCCGCCCTGCACAAAAAAATTGGTCAGAAGCCGGCAAACAATATATCGAAAATATGCAAAAAGGCAAAAAAACTAAGACCGTTGGTGCTGGTATTGGGGATTTTGCTATGGATCTTATTCGCGCCCCCTGGGAAGTCCCAAGTGAACACGAAAAGTCTGAACAGGAAACTGTTACCAACATCAAGCAAGACGAAATTACCGCTATTACTAATAAAATGCGTTTTCCAGCCTTTGAAACCCTGATTCGCATTGTGGCCAGCTCTGAAAATAAACCCCGTTCAGAAGCGATCGTGGGTAGTATCGTATCGGCCTTTTCTCAGTTCAACTCCCCGGAACTTAACGGCTTTAAGGTTAATACCTTTAAGGATTCTAAGAAACTAGTCGTAGATTACACTCTTAGATTTTTCCCGCTCAGAAACCATTCTACTATCTTAAACAGTGTAGAGCTCGCCTCTATCTTCCATTTGCCAGATCAAAATGCTATCCCTAATTCCCAGGTAGAGCGTCAGCTTACCAAGCAAGTAGATGGGCCCGCTAGATTAGCTACCGAGGGTCTCTTCCTGGGGACTAATCAGTTCCGCGGCGTAGATAAGGCTATCTATCTGCAAGAGAAAGACCGCCGCCGCCACATGTACGTAATTGGCCAAACCGGTATGGGTAAATCTGTCTTTCTCGAAAACCTAGCCTTCCAGGATATGTGCGATGGGCACGGTTTTGCCTTTATCGATCCTCACGGTGACGCGGTAGAGGCTATCTTGCAGCGTGTGCCAGAGGAGCGTATAGACGACGTTATCTATTTCGACCCTGCTGATATAGAACACCCAGTAGGTATGAATATGTTCGAGTACGCCACCGAGGACCAAAAGGACTTTATCGTACAAGAGGGGATTAGCATGTTACAATCTCTATTCGACCCCAATAACCAAGGCTTCTTCGGCCCTCGTGGTCAGCACATGTTTAGAAATGCCGCTCTTCTCTTGATGGCTGATCCTGCCGGTGCTACCTTTATTGATATTCCACAATGCTTCACTGATCCAGAATTTGTTAAGTCTAAGCTCAAATACGTCACAGATAAGGCTGTTTATGATTACTGGACCAAGGAATTTCCAGCCAGCCAAAAGAGTAACGATGCTGGCGAAGTTATCACTTGGTTTTCTAGCAAATGGGGCCCATTTATCTCTAATACCATTATGAGAAACACTCTTGGTCAGGTGAAATCTGGCTTTAACATCCGCGAAATTATGGATAACAAAAAAATCTTCCTCGTGAACCTCTCTAAGGGGCGACTCGGCGATATCAATGCCAATCTTCTCGGTATGATTTTCGTGATGAAATTCCAACAGGCCGCGATGAGTCGCCAGGATATCCCTGAGGACCAGCGTCAAGACTTCTGTCTCTATGTAGATGAGTTTCAAAACTTTGCTACTGATAGTTTTGAGTCTATTCTCTCTGAGGCTAGAAAGTATCGGCTTAACCTTATCGTTGCCAACCAGTTTATGACTCAGCTCACCGAGAAAATCAGGGAAGCCTTGCTCGGTAACGTGGGTACTATCATTTGTGGCCGTATCGGTGTAACGGATGCCGACCTGATGGTTAAGGCCTTCACTCCTACCTTTACCGCTGAAGATCTCACTAAAACTCCGAATTTCTCCGCTGTGGCTAAGGTGATGATGTTTGATATGCCATCGGCGCCGTTTACTATAAAACTCCCCGGTCCAATGGGCGAACCTAACGAAGAGTTAATGGAAAGCCTAAAAGTTTACTCTGCTACCAAGTTTGGCAAAACTCGCGCCGAGGTAGAAAAAGAAATTCAAGACCGCTGGAGCGCTGCCGAAAAAGATAAAAATCTAGAAATGCCGCCAGAGCCCTCTAAAAGCCCCGTAGACGTGGTTTCGGTTGTAGATGATAAAATACCCGCCTCCGTGTCTAAACCCGCTTCAAAGGCCTCAAAAACGCCCAGAAAAGGCTTTTTAGACGACTGGATCGCTAAAAACCCCGCCCCGGCGCCAACTGCGCCTACGGAGCCAGAAACTCCACTGCCCGCTCCTGAGGCAGAGCCTGAGTCTCAGCCAGATGAAGCTGTGTTCAAGATAAGATAGGCACCAGCGGGTGGTATTAACGATGGGTGGCGTACATATCCCAACGCAGCGGCATTTCGGAGGCTGCTGCCGAGAATTAGCGCCCGAACCCCATAAAGACGGGCGTGAGGGACGCGGCTGCAAGTGTGATATGATGGCAGAACCCATCGCTATAGAACTGGCTATCTATGCTATAATGTAGCTTATGAACGAAGGTCAAGACTGGGTTTATACCGATATTGTGAAAGATCACTTTTTGAACCCTCGCAACTTCTTAATGGGTGACGAAAGTAAGTTCCGGTGCGACGCCACCGGCATTGTAGGTAACCCTATTTGCGGTGACCAGATGAAAATGTTTATCAAGGTAGATAAAAAAACCGACACCATCACCGACCTCCGCTGGAAAACCTACGGCTGCGCCTCTGCCATCGCATCCACTTCCGCTCTCTCTGAGCTCGCCAAAGGGAAAACTTTAGACGAAGCCCTCAAAATCTCCGCCGAAGATATCGATAACTACCTAGGTAAACTACCTAAGCACAAATTTCACTGCTCCGTGCTCGGCCACGATGCGTTAAGGGATGCTATAGAGAACTACAGAAAACAAAAATAAGGGTGTCATTGCATAATTCATCAATATCGAGGAACATAAAAGCAAAATCTATGATTTTGTCGCCGAAGGGGCGGAGCAATGTGATAAAATTTATTATCACATTGCGAAGCTTCCGATATATGATGAATTATGCAACTCCTCAAGATATAGTGCTTATCTGTTGTAATCTATCAATTATCCCGGGTAACACCTCCATAACTCTATCAACATCTTTCTCTGTATTCTCTAGTCCAAAAGAAAACCTTATCGAGGAATGCGCTACCTCTGCATCGCCAGTTTTCGCCATTAGCACATGTGATGGCTTCGTATCTCCTGCCGCACAGGCTGAGCCAGTAGATACTACTATTCCTTCAGCATCCAGATACAGTTGAATAGATTCGCCCTCTGCCGCCCGAAAAGACACATTTAAAATATTTGGCAGGGAAGCCCCAGGGGCCAGGTCAGTATTTAGCGAGCTCCCCGGTATTTCTGCCAAAATCCGCTCGGCCAACCTATCTCTTAAATTACGCACCTTGATACCGTATTTTTCCCAGGTTTTCTCTCTTAAAACATACTCTACCGCCGCCCCAAACCCTATTATTCCTAAAGTATTATAGGTGCCACCCCGCCTCTTATTCTCTTGGTTGCCCCCAATAATTAAGGGTTTAAACGGCACTCCTTTCCGCACATACAATGCCCCCACCCCTACGGGCCCACCTATCTTATGTGCGGAAAACGTCGCATAGTCCACCCCTAGTGCCTTTACGTCTAGAGGTATTTTGCCTAGCGCCTGAGTTAAATCTGAGTGTACATAGCCGCTTTTTTTTACGGTTACTAGTGGCTTGCCCCAATCATTTTTTACCTCAAACATTTCTGGACAGTCTACCACAGCATTTTTATCAGCTCGCTTTACCACCTCCACTAAATCCAAAATCTCCCCAGTTTCATTATTTGCTAGCATGTAGGAATAGAGTTTCGGTAATTTATCACCCCTGCACACCCTTGCCGTCTCTATAATCGAATGGTGCTCTAGGGGTGAAGTTTCAATCTGGTGCCCTTCAAAAGTCCGGATTACGGCATTGTTGCTCTCTGATGCCCCAGAGGTAAAAATAATCTCACCAGGCTCCGCCCCAATCAGTTTTGCCAGTAGTTCGCGCGCCCGCTCTACCTCGTTCATTGCCAAATGTCCAGGGGTATGCAACGCCGAGGCATTCGCAAAAAACCGCTCCTCCGCCCGGTGCATCGCCTCTCTCACCTCTGGTAGTAGTGGGCTAGTTGCTGCATAATCCAGATATATCATCTTAGTACAAATTATAACACACATTGGCGGGCGGCCTCGCTGGGGGGCTGCGAGGTCAGGACCCGCCAAGAGAATACTTGAATTTTTTCTCCTTATAATGTACAATATAGGGGTATATTAAGAAGAGGTATTATAAAAATGGCTGACAAAGCGGGAGATTACGACTCGTCAGAAATTCGGGTACTAGAAGGGCTCGAGCCAGTACGGCTACGCCCCGGTATGTATATCGGCTCCACCGGTTATGATGGCTTACACCACCTAATTAAGGAAATCGCCGACAACTCTATAGACGAAGCCATCGCAGGCTACGCAAATAAAATTGATATTACTATCTTAAAGGACGGCGGCGTCCGCATAGATGACAACGGCCGCGGTATTCCTGTAGATATCCACCCGAAGACTAAAAAATCCACCCTAGAAACAGTTCTAACTGTGCTTCACGCCGGTGGTAAATTTGGTGATGGTGGCTATAAGGTCTCATCTGGTCTTCACGGTGTAGGTTCTTCGGTAGTGAACGCTCTTTCTACTCATATGGCAGCCGAGGTTTATAGAGACGGCAAAACCCACCACATTGAATTTGATGTGGGTAAGCCCACTATGGAATTGCAGATTACCAAGGGCACCCCGCGTGAATCTGGTACCTCGATCACTTTTTATCCTGATCCCTCTATCTTTAAAGAAACCACTATTTTCGATTATAAATGGGTTTCTAATTACGCCCGTCATCAAGCCTATCTCACCAAGGGTATCCTAATCACCGTATCAGATGAGCGCACTGGCGAGCACGAGTCCTTCTATTTCGAAGGTGGTATCAAGAGCTACGTCAAGCGCCTCAATAACGGCAAAGAGGTACTCTCTGACGATATCTTCTACGTAGACAAGCAAATTGGCGATTCCGCCGTAGAAATTGCCCTCCAGTATAACGACTCCTATGCTGAAACCATGAAGCCTTTTGCTAATAACGTTCTTACCCCTGATGGTGGTATGCATGTAGTAGGTTTCCGTACTGGACTTACCCGCACAGTCAACGATTATGCTCGTAAAAACGGCTTGCTTAAAGAGAAAGAAGATAATTTAACAGGGGATGATATCAAAGAAGGCCTCACTGCTGTTATCTTGGTTAAGCTCCCTGATCCTCAGTTCGAAGGCCAGACGAAAAACAAGCTGGGTAACCCAGAGGTGCGTGGCTATGTAGATAAGGTGATGACCGAATATTTCGGCTACTATCTAGAAGAAAACCCTGCTATCGCTAAAAAGATTATCAATAAAGCCACTCTAGCCGCCCGTGCCCGCAAGGCCGCCCGCGCCGCCAGAGATAACGTTATCAGAAAAGGCGCTTTTGAAGGGCTAAACCTTCCATCTAAGCTCGCCGATTGCTCCAGCCGTAACAGGGAAGATTGTGAACTCTTCATCGTAGAGGGTAACTCTGCTGCTGGTTCCGCCAAAGAGGGCCGCAACCCGCAAATCCAGGCTATCTTGCCATTAAGAGGCAAAGTATTAAATACCGAGCGAGCTCGCCTAGATAAAATGCTCGCTAATCAAGAATTAGTATCCCTAATCAAGGGCCTAGGTGTAGGTATTGGTGACCAGTTCAATATCGACGGTCTCCGTTACGACAAAATCATCTTCATGACCGATGCCGATGTAGACGGTCTCCATATTGCTACTCTTCTAATGACCTTTTTCTTCCGCTACATGCCTCAGGTAATAGAGCAGGGCCACGTATACTTAGCTAAACCACCTCTATTTGGCCTAATTAAGGGTACCGGTAGCACCCGCAAGATAGATTACCTCTACGACGAAGTCGCTCTAGAGAATAAACTAACTGAAAAAATCGAAGAAAAGCGTAAAAACGGCACCAAGATAGACGAAAACCAAGAGCGCTTCAAGCAAGCTGGCTACACCGCCCAGCAGCGCTTTAAAGGTTTAGGTGAAATGGACGCCAAGCAGCTCTGGGAGACCACTATGGACCCAGAAAACCGCATCTTGGTCCAGGTGCATATAGATGACGCCGAAAAAGCCGACGCAGTATTTACAAAGCTAATGGGAGACCAGGTCGACCTCCGTAAAAACTTTATCCAAGCCGGCGCCGCCAGCGTAGATTTGGATGATTTGGACTTCTAAGGAGAAAATATGGCAAAAGATGAAGAAAACAACAAAAACCCAGAAGAAACCTCACCAGAGGCCCTAGAAGCTGCCTCTGCGGCCGAAGCACCAGAAGATACCACTGTAGAGGGTGAACTCGTCCAAGACGGTATAGAGAAGCGTGGTGTAGAAAACACCATGGAAGAATACTTCCTCAAGTATTCTATGTCCGTCATTATCGACCGTGCCCTCCCTGATGTTCGCGATGGCTTGAAGCCAGTCAATCGTCGTATCCTATACGCAATGAACAAAAACGGCTGGAAGGCTCCTCATGCCACCGTCAAATCTGCGCGTATCGTAGGTGAGGTTATGGGTAAATATCATCCACATGGTGATTCATCTATATATATGGCCATGGTCAACCTCGCCCAACCCTGGAAAATGCGCTATACATTAGTAGAAGGGCAGGGTAACTTTGGCTCTATGGATGGAGACGAGCCAGCGGCTTCACGCTATACTGAGGCACGTATGGACAAAGTTGGCACCGAACTCCTTGCCGACATAGAGAAGGATACTGTAGACCTGCGGGATAATTTCGATGGCACCGAAAAAGAGCCAGTAGTATTGCCAGCAGCTCTTCCGAACATTCTCTTGAATGGTCAGATGGGTATCGCCGTAGGTATGGCCACTAATATCCCGCCGCATAACCTCGGTGAATTGGTAGATGCCACCGTAGCCCAGATAGATAATCCAGACATTACCCTAGATGAGCTCATGAAACACGTCAAAGGTCCAGATTTCCCAACCGGCGCCGAAGTCTACGGTGGCGCCCCTATGCGCCAGGCTTATGCTACAGGTAAGGGTTCCGTAGTTATTCGCGCCGTTACCAATATCGAAGAGCGCAAAAACGGCCGCTACAACATCGTAGTCACCGAAGTGCCTTACGGTATGAGTAAAGAGGGCTTTATCGAGAAAGTCCGCGAACTCGTCCTGAACAAAAAACTAGATCATATCGCCGATGCTCGTGATGAGTCCGCTAGGGGTAAAATTCGTATCGTAGTAGAGCTAAAGAAGGATGCTTTCCCGAAGAAAATCCTAAACCAGCTCTATAAGATGACCGGCCTCCAGACCGCTTTCCACTACAACATGCTCGCCCTCGTAGATGGTGTGCAACCACGTATCCTAGGACTCAAGGAAATCCTCGGCGAATTTATCAAGCACCGCCAAAAGGTAGTGCGTCGCCGCACCGAGTTTGAGCTAAAGAAGGCCAAAGAGCGTGCCCATATCTTGGAAGGCTTAAAGATTGCTCTAGACAATATTGATGAAGTAATCAAAGTCATCCGCTCGTCTTACGACGACGCCGATAAACAGCTTATGTCTCGCTTTGGTTTGTCAGAAATCCAGGCCAACGCTATCTTACAGATGCAACTTCGCCGTCTTCAAGGTCTAGAACGCGACAAGATTGAAGAAGAGCTCAAACAACTCCACGAGCTAATCAAGAAGCTAGAGGCTATTTTAGCTGACGAAAACGAAATTCTACGTGTAATCAAAGAAGAGCTAATCGCTCTGAAAGCCAAATACGGCGACGAGCGCCGCTCTAAGATTATCAATCACGAAGTTGGTAAATTCTCCGAAGAAGAGCTCATCCCAGAGGAAGAAAGCGTAATCCTGCTCACCTCAGAGAACTATATGAAGCGCGTTCCACAAACTGATTTCCGCAAGCAAAACCGCGGTGGCAAGGGTAAGCGTGGCATGACTACCAAAGAAGAAGATGTGATTGCTCAAATTCTCACTGCTAATTCACACGATTTCTTGCTCTTCTTCACTAACCAGGGAAGACTCTTCCGGATGAAAGCTTACGAAGTGCCACAGGCTTCTCTAGCCGCCAAAGGTACCGCCGCTGTCAATATGCTCAATATGCACCCAGAGGAAAAAATCACCGCCATCATCAAGCAAGGTGATACTGGTGCCGATGGCTACCTCTTTATGGCCACCAAGAAGGGCACTATCAAAAAGTCTGCTATCAAAGATTTCTTCAACGTCCGCTCTAACGGCCTTATCGCTATCAAGTTAGACGAAGGCGATGAACTCAAGTGGGTACAAGAGACCACTGGTGAAAACGATATTGTAATCAGTACCTCTGCTGGCCAGGCCACCCGGTTCAACGAAAAAGAAGTTCGTGCTATGGGTCGCGCCGCCATGGGGGTGCGTGGTATGCGTCTCCGCCCGAAGGACGAAATCGTCGGCATGGATGTGGTCACAGACCCCAAGCAGAAGCTAATCGTAGTATCTGCCAACGGCTACGGTAAGGCCACCCTAGTATCCAACTTCCCACCGCACAAGCGTGGTGGTGTAGGTATCAAGGTTGCTGCTGTCACCGCTAAGACGGGCCCAATTGTCGCGGTCCACACCTTAGACCCGCTCGCCAAAGAGGTAATTATGATGTCTACCAAGGGTCAGGCTATCCGCGTAGCGGTCAAAGAAATCCCGACCCTTGGCCGTGCCACTCAGGGTGTCCGCATTATGAAGATGGGCGAAGGCGATACTGTAGCCTCTATCGGCATTGTTCTTCCCGAAGAAGAACAAGATAAAACAGAGTCCGAAGAATCAAAAAAATAATTAAAGCAAAGGACAGGGAATTAAGCCAGAGAAATCTGGCTTAATTTTTGTTGTACTTCTGTTATTTTTGTTTGCTACTGTCAAACTTTTCGTGTTATAATTAAATTGCTATTATTCAATAATTAGAAACCAGAGTGTTTTGCTCTAAAAGAGATTTTCAGCTACAAAATGGCGCCGTAAGGCTTCAGTAGTTGAACCTCTCTGGTAAGATTATTGGATAATAGCACCCCTTGCGGTGCCATTTTTGTAATACACCCCGTTTACACAAAATGGCATCACAAAGATAAAGATAATTAAACAAGGTGATGCATATGAGCTATAGGGCCACAATAAAAGCAAACGATTATGAAACCGGTAGTTACACAGAGTTTTACTATCATTTCTTCCGTAATACTCTTTTGGTTGGTATTCCGCTAGTTATCATTTCCGCATTAATATTATCTTTACCCCATTCCTCCGCCAATAACTCTGGCTCAGATACTTTAACTCTTACCTTATCTTCTTCTTGTACTATGTCTAGTGTAGTAGATATAGCGCATAATGGTAGTTTAACTAGTGGTACTTATATACAGAATATAGGACAAACTACTATAAAGACATTATGTAATGATGGTAACGGCTATAGTGTATATGCAGTAGGATATAGTAATAATGAAGAAGGTAATACTAAACTCATTAACGCAGAACATCCTGAATACAGTATAGACACAGGATTAGCGACCAGTGGATTAATCTCTAATTGGGCTATGAAGTTAAACAATATCCCAGATGATCCTTCTCCTACTCCACCTACTATAGAGAGTGATTACAATAACGTCTATGGTATAGTGCCACCATATTGGACTAAGGTAGCAGGAAGACAATCTGGTACTACAGATATGGCTGAGGGATCATCTTTTACTACTACTTATGCCGTATATGCTAGTTCTTCCCAATATGCAGGTACTTACCAGGGGCAGGTGAAGTATTTGCTGACGCATCCAGCTACCCAGAATAGCCAACTATTTATGCAAGATGTGGTTGCAATAAAGAATAACCTTTCAAATGTTGGCGATAGTATGCAAGTTGTAGACCAAAGAGATGGAAAGAAGTATTGGGTAACTAGATTGGCAGACGGAAACGTGTGGATGACACAGAACTTAGACTTAGAGATAGACGCCACCAGAACCTATACCCATGGTGATACAGGCCTAGGCTGGGACACAAATAACTTCGACGCTAACGCTACCTGGACACCAGACACTACTAATGGTAGATATAACCTACCAATAAATGGTACTTCTGTTTCTAATTGGTCTAACCAAAATAACTATCCATATTCTGCAGACCCAGGTGATGTATATTATTATACGTCTAATTCCGAAGCAAATGATATAAAATACAATTCACTATCTGAATGTATAGCAGCAAATCATACAGAAGGAGATTGCAAACATTATCATGCTGGCAATTACTATAACTGGACTGCTGCTATAGCATCCAATGATTCTGCTAGTATTTCAGCATATAACACTAGGGTTACCGACTCTATTTGCCCTAAAGGCTGGAGACTACCTAATGCTTCTACTACAAACAATGAATATAATGAATTTGGTAGACTACTTTATCGTGATTATGGATACGATATAGTTACGTCACCATCTAATGGTACTAATCCAGTAAACTACCAATTAAATGGTTTTAATGCCTTGCGTTCTGAACCTCTATATTTCGTACTACCCGGTGGCATAAACGCTGGAACGCTATACGGGGGCGGTTACTACTGGTCCAACACTCTTGATTATTCTTCAGCCTATTTTTTGCATCTTTACACGAATGGAGTCAATTTAGCCGATAAAAGTTTACAAAAAATGGTTGGTTTGTCTGTCCGCTGCCTCGCCCGGTGATAAAATCTAGCCCTAAGCACCATCAATTTAACCATAAGCCCAAGGTAGGGGGTTGAAATTATCTTATCTCTATGCTAACCTCCGCTATTATGAATAAATTTGGCAAAAAGATTTTAGCGGGTGGATAGTATTAAAAGAAAAACTACACAAAACCAGACGGCGGCCCCGCACGGTTAGCGAGGGCGATATTTGGTGGTGCGCGGTAGGAAAAAACGTAGGTGTAGAAATCAACGGCAAAGGCAATCTGTTTGCGAGACCAGTACTAGTGTTAACAAAATTCGGCAGATATAGTTTTATGGGTATTCCTCTTACCTCTCAGCCTCATACCGGCAGTTGGTGTGTTCCATTTGAATTCAAAAACAAACAAGAAATCGCTGTTCTTGCTCAAGTAGAAACAATCAGCGTATCTAGGCTTTATAGAAAAATGGGCACCGTGCCAGAAAGCGACCTTCAAGCCGTTCTTACAGCATTTATATCGCTAGTTAGTAGATAAAAAAATAACCCCTAGTCTACTCAAGTAGCTAGGGTTAGGCGGGTATCCCCGAAAATCTACCCTAATTATACTAAAGATATGTATTTCCGTCAACATCCATTTCGCCCCAATCATCTAACATGAATATCCAAAAATCGCCTTTTTCATATCCGCGAAACCGCCTAGGCTTAAATTAACCAAAAACATTAAACCAAAATTAACAGAGTCCAACCCACTTATACTTAGAAATCTACAGGTAGGGGGTTGAATTTTTTGCCAACTTATGCCTATACTGCCCCAATTAAAATCAATAAAGGAGTTTTATGGCTAAAAAATTGCCACTACTAATACTAACTTTAACCATTGGCACTCTGGCTGCCACAGTGCCAAAACCAGCCTCTGCCGCAGTTTGGTACGATAATACTACTTGGTGGTCGGTAGAGGAAATGCTGGATTTTTATCAACAGGTGGAGCAAGAAAAAGCCGACCTTTGTGGCAGTGATAAGGCATGTATAGAAGAATTTAATATGACAATGATCGAGAAGGGTCAAAAATATAGCGCCCTAGATAATCTTATTCAGGGTCAATTTTGGATTACTTCTATTAACCCCAAGGCCGAAACCATTAAAGTTCTCTTTTTCGACCAAGATCGCATGCTGGCGCATATGGGTATAGATCGCAAAATTGCCTTGCAATCTTTCTATTTAGCCTGGTTCGACAATTGGGAGGGACAAATTTATAACTTTTACCGCCCCCAATTTATCAGCGGGGAAATAGAGGACTTACACACGGTATACGATAGTATCGCTGAAGAATTGGATACTGCCCACTTTCCAGCCAGACGAGAGATAGAAATCGCCGTGCCGGGTTCAGGCTTGCTCCTAAATACTTCTGGCAAATTAGATCATGCTATCTTTGGTACTAATGGATTTAATTCTATGGGCTATACAGATTATTCGGATTGTATTAATGCGTCGGATTACGAAGAAGGTGCGGAGTGTAAGTTAATGATTTCTGGCGACAAGTGGATGGCATTTTTTCCACCTCGCGCTGAAATGGCAGAGCCAGACCCGATTATTACCTCAGATACACCGGATACGCCAGATGTACTTGTTGCACCAGATACAACAGATGAGCCTAGCGACTCCGCTATTATTATCGATGTTACCACGGAAGACCCCGAGCCGGCGACTAACGATCCTGCAAACGATACTTCGGGGGCGCCAGGCAAAGGCTCTGCTAGCACTACCTCAGAGTCAAAAGCGGCCCCCATCATTTATACCAATGCATATATTCCGCCTAAAGCTCCAGACACCGGCGCCTACCCCGCCGAAGCCTGCAGCAGGGAAATAAACATGCCGTGGTGGATTATTGCCCTAATTTTGGCCGGTAACGCTCTATTAATTTGGTGGTTCATGCCAAATCGTCGCCATTTTGGCCAAAATTCGTCAAAATCTTCAAAAAAGTCGTAAAAAAGTATTGACATTACTCGTAGCTTTTGATAAGATGGTATCAGTCTAAAGCTGCGAGTAATTATTTTAAGAGTCTTTAGAAATAGTTTAACAATTTAGTTGTGCAATTAATCATCGTCAGTTTATATTTTATGTTGAGTTTTCAAACACAACGTTAAAAATCCAATGCTTCAATGGAGCAACGGATTTTTGAAAATCT
>JAFOJO010000009.1 GCA_017421325.1 Candidatus Saccharimonadota bacterium | reverse complement strand
GAAAGGCTGGCGAATGTTAGTATTGTGTCCACTTTGTTGGGTATTCTTTTTGGGATTTTTCTGCAACTGGTGTCGATTGAAGTAGAAGCGTTTAAACTTGGTCTTGCTGGCGGCGGCATCGCGATGGTGTTTGGAGTTATCAATACTGTGGGTATTGGTGTAGGTGCATTGACTGGCGCAATAGCACTTGTTTGTGGCGTTACGATGCTAAAACGTACAGCCCGCAAGCTAAAACCGGCGATTATCACTGCCGTAATTTCACTTACATTGATTATAATATATTATATTGTGCAGTATTTGATTACACGATAAGGCTATCTTATGGTATAATATATTTTAAGCCCGAGTGGCGGAATTGGTATACGCGTTCGACTTAAAATCGAATGGTGAAAACCATATGGGTTCAAGTCCCATCTCGGGCACCAAGCGTCTTTTAGACGATTTTTTATGCTGTTATTCGTAATCGTTTGTGTAATCTGAATAGTCTGGGATGGAATGATTGAATGTTTCGGGTTCAGAGATTAAGCTGGTGTCTAGTGATTTAATATATACGTAATAAGTATAATTATGCTCAATTTGGAATTTGTTTGAATCTTGCCAATTGCAAGTACTGGGATTTGCTTCTGTATTGAGGCAATAAACTAATTGTTCGCTATTGCTAAGTTGTTCTTGATATTGTTTGGACGGATGTACTGTGAGTGTGTAATCGTCAACATATAGCAGCCCAACTTCTGGTAATAGAGGCTTGGTTTGATTTAGTAAAATGATTAAAATGGAAATACCTAATAGTGGAATTGTTCCTAGTATAGCGATAATGAGGATTTTCTTTCTAGTAGTTTCTAGATGCATATTTTAATTATACACGACATCTTGGATTATTGTTCCATTGCCACAGACTGGGGATGACGAAATGTATGGGATTTTGTCGTATGCTGGGTTGCATAAGTAGCTATCTAGTATTGCTTCTATATCTTCTGTAATGTATCCGTGTGCAGAGTCTTGCGTCATGCCGCTCTTCTTTCTGTACCATACGGCGAAAGCATCGCCGAAGAATTCTACATAGCTGCCGTAAGAGCGCAAAGGTACTTGTTCGCCATTGTCTTTCTTTTCTTTATAATAATCGTGAATTGCCCTGATGTCGGGTTGAGAAGAGAGACCGTAAAGGCCAGAACCGTTGGTGCCGTATAATTCACCCCAGGCTGCGTCTACTGCGTGACCAAACTCGTGTACGATAGATGTTTTGGAATATTCATCTACGGCGTTGCTGTTGTTGGGACTGAATTCAACTGGAGAATATAATTTGATAGTAGTGGCTACGTGTGCGAGTGAACTGCCAAAATAATTTTTGTAATGTTCTCTGCTAAAGAATCTCATCTTGCCATGCATGACGAATAATTGTGGTGCGTTTTGGAATACGCGCTCTATATAAGGACCATAATAATCTACGAGTTCGTCTTTTAAGTCTTCGTCAAAATCTACTTGATAATATTCGGTGCTACTACCTGGTTCATAGATTTTGGCTGTTTCGTTAAAGTGAACTGGGTCGTCTGCATCTGTGGTGACGTTGGCTCTATCTATGACACGAGCATAGACTGTGGTGTCCGCGATGAAATTATATTCTAACAGTGATGCAATATTGGCATCTCCATATTGTGATAGACTAAAGCCAAGTGGTATATTGCTAGTTGAATAAATTCGTGGCAAATTGGCTAGATAACACCCAGAAGCTTTTACCACGCATTTTGCGGAATAGAAGCTTAATGAGTCGGCGGCGAGATTGTTTTGCTTATCGTCGCATCCGCCTAGTTGGGGTTTTGTTCGGCATCCAGTTGGATCTGATCCTTCAAAATTGACATTTTTATCAAAGGTAATAGTGTATGCGATACCAGTTGCGGCTGAGTAAAAGGTTGTATCTTTTGAGATATTTATTATCTCGCCAGGGTTTACTTGGCTTTGATAGGTGTTTTGGCTTCTAGACCAAGCAACTTTCGTGATATCGTTATTGGTTTGCTTTGGAGCTAGATCTGGGGTTGTGATTTTACAAGATTTATTATTATTGAGGGCGTAGCATGATTGACTATTGGAAGAAGATGCAAGATAGTCAGTGTGTTGATTGATGAATGAGGCTGTGACTGGGGTTTGTTTTATAATCATATTGTAATATTTTTGGTCGTTATTGTCAGCCGTGATGATAATATTTTGACCTATTTCGGCAAAATTATCGGTTTTATCTAATGGGTTGCTGAATGCTAAGGGGTGTATTGTGTCATAACCATAGGCTCTCCATTCGGATATAGTATCAAACTCTGGGGCCGTGATAGTGCAAGAGGATTCCCAGGTATAGATTGTACAGCGCTTTCTTACTTCGATACAATATCCTTCCGAAGATCGTGTGCAGTCTTCGGTCGAAGAGAAGTAACTTAACGGGCTAAGTGTTGATGTATCCCATATATCATTGGAGAACTTTAATGAGTATATGGTGTCTGTGGGTATCTTTGCTATAGAGTAATAAGTGTTATTGTCGTAGATTAGTAGGGATGCTCCAGTTTCTGTGCCGACATTGGTGTTTGGATTGGTGTTCCAGCCTAGGAATGTGGTGTGTTCGTCATCCGTGAGTTTAGTAATTGTTGGCGTGGTTGTAGTGCAGCCGCCAACTGCGCCGTTGTATATTTGGCATGTTGCTGATGATGAAGAAGCGCTGAAATAGTCTGTATGTAAGTTATTAAATGTGGCGGTGAGGGTTTTGTAGGATACGGTATAGAAGGTTGTGCTACCTGAAACTGTGACAGCTTGTTCTGCGGAGTAGGCGGCAGTGGTGAGACTGGAGTATTTGCTCCAGCCGAGAGCGTTATATCCAGGATTTGCGGTGATCGTTGGTAGAGTAATGCTACATTCGGTTTCATTTTCTGGTATAGTGCAGGTCGTTGATTCTTGAGAGATGGAAATTCCATTTGGGTCTTGGTTGACGAATTGGACGGAAATTATAGTTGGTGGTATGGAAGCAATTGAGTAGAATGCAGTGTTTTCTGAGATACTAGCTGAACCTCCGGCTGCTATTTCTGGTGCTGCAGAAGTGGAATCTGTGCTCCATCCTAAAAATTCAGATTCGTCATTGGCGGACTGTTTGCTGGCGGTTGGAGTGGCGACTCGACAATTTGAAGTGCTGTTGTACACATAGCAAGAATCGGATTCGTGAGAAAGATTGAAATGAGTTTTGTGCTGGTTGACGAACGAAGCCGAGAATTTACCGCGCGTAATCGTGTAAAGGGTGGTATCGTCAGAAAAAGATACGATTTCGCCTGGTTGATACGAGGCTTCGGTTGCGTTTTTGTTCGTACTCCAGCCTAAAACTTCGTGGTTTTGTTTTGTCGTGAAGCTTGGGAGTATGATTTCGCAAGAACTTTCGTCTGGTTGGAGGTCGCAGGTTTTCGTGGTTTCTTGAATATTGGTGACAACATTTGGGGCATTATTTATAAAGTTGATTGTGTGTTGGGAGATTGGATTGACGCTTAATTCAACTTTTGATAAGTCGAAGCGGAGTTTTATGCTACTATTATTTGCAGCATAGGTGATACTGATTGCTCCGCCAGTTATAATTAGTCCAGCAATAATTAATCCAACAAGATTATGGGAAATTTTGCGCGAACGAGATATTTTTTCAAGATTGAATTCTTTGTTTTTGCGCGACCTTCGGAATAATAAATAGAACATGCTTACTAAGATGCAAATTAAAGCACTGAGTAGTATATTTTGGAAGATGCGGTTTGAACTCTTTGCGTTGAAAGTTTGTGAAAAGGTTTGGTCCCCTGTATTTGGCGCGTTTGTGCTACCTGTATTGGGTACAGGCAAGTCTTCTTCGTCGCTTGTCTCTTCTGTTGATTCTGCTTCGGCGGTCTCCTCATAGTTTATGGTGACTTCGAAATCCGTAAGGCTTAAATCGTTGGTTGATTCCTGTGTGTAGGTTAAGGTGACGTAAATATCTTTGTCGGAAGTGTTCGCGGTATCATCGTAAGAATACGAGACCGCGATATTCTCGTTTGTGTTGCTATCTGAAATATTGGTTATTTTATATTCTGAATTGTCGCTATTATTAAGCGTTAGTTTGTACGTGATAAAATCACCTGGTTGTGAAAATTTGATATTCGGTATGATAGTGTCGTTTTCTTCGA
Organism: Candidatus Saccharimonadota bacterium; assembly: GCA_017421325.1. Lineage (GTDB taxonomy): Bacteria > Patescibacteriota > Saccharimonadia > Saccharimonadales > Saccharimonadaceae > Nanosyncoccus. The sequence continues at coordinate 36,077 of JAFOJO010000009.1, read as the reverse complement.
GGGATTCTGAATCATCTACGATTACGCCATCGCTTTTCTCGTAGATTGATAATGGGCTTCTATTGATGCTTAGGGCGAAGGCAGAGAAGCAGAATAAAAGGGTCGTTAGCAAAATACTCCCTGCGACTAAAAAGTGTCGTTTTGTCAAAATATTTAAAAATTTCACTTTAGGTGTATGAGCCTTCCTTTGCTTCACCTCGCATGGCAATTATAATATGTCGCCATCTAGCCAAATTTTTGTTCTGCTTTTTATTTTTTGCAGGATTACTCCACTTATGTTTATTGTAATATATAGGTTGATTTTTGGCAATAGAGTTTATTATAATGGATGTATGAATATATTGTATTGTGGTGATAAGGGGATAGCGCGGGGGGTGTTGGTATCGATTTTGTCGCTTATAAAACACAATTCTGAGCCACTAAATATATATATAATGACAATTAATTATGAGGACACGAAGGCGTTTACGGAAAAGGCGGCAAAGTTTTTGGATGAATTGGTGAAAAAGAAAAATGCGAAAAGTTTTGTGAAGTTGATAGATGCGACGGATGTGTTTGTAAAGAATTTGCCGAGTAAAAATATGGGATCTTATTTTACGCCTTGTTCGATGCTTCGACTCTATGCGGATAAGGTGCCGGAGTTGGCAAAGCTAGATAGAATATTATATTTGGATTATGATGTAGTATGCCGGAAGGACATTAGTGAATTTTACAATACGAAATTAGATGGAATTGAGGCGGCAGGGGTGCTAGATATCTATGGAAAGAACTTTTATCATTATCATGGAATATTTAATTTTGATTATATGAATTCTGGCGTGATGCTATTTAATATGCCAGAGTGTATTAAAACTGGGATGTTTGAGAAAGCGGTGAAATTATGTATGCAGAGATGGATGATGTTGGCGGACCAGGCGGCGCTAAATAAATCTATTACGCGACGAAAGCTAATGCCACGCAAATATAATGAGCAGGGCGAACGGCCACGCGAAGATACGGTGCTACATCATTTTTCTAATAATTTTAAGTTTTGGCCGTATTTTAGGGTACAAAAAGTAAAACCTTTTGAGGTGGAGAAAATTCATGACGTATTAAAAATTACAGAATATGATGATATATTAAAAGAATACGAGAAACTAAAGGATAATTTATAATGGCAAAGGCAGAATTGTTTCAAAAAGATATTCCGGCAGAAGAACGGGTGTTTTATTATGCTTCGGAAGAGGATGACCCAATTAAGACTGATGAGCAAGAAAAGAAGGTAGAAGTAGGATTGCCAGAAGGTTACGAATTTATCCCGAAAAATTCATTTGTGAAATTGTATTCGGCGATGCTGTTCCGGATTTTTAAACTTTTTGGGCAGTATTATGAACGGGGCTATTGGCAGGCGAAATTTTATGGGCGAGAAAAATTAAAAAAGGCGCGCGGAAAAGGGTATGTAATATATGCCAACCATACTAATCCGTTTCACGATGTGTTTGGGCCGGCGTTAGCGGCGGATCGGCGGATATTTACGATTATTTCGCCGGTGAATTTGAAAATTCCAGGAATTGGTAAGGTGTTGCCGTATATTGGTGGGTTGCCACTGGGCAAAACTACAGAAGAGAAGAAAGCATTTAATAAGGCGGTGGATAAAAGGTTGAAACAAAAGAAGGTGCTAGTGATATATCCAGAGGCGCACGTGTGGCCGTATGCCACAAAGATACGTAAATTCCCAGCAGGTGATAGATCTTTTAAATATGCAGTACGGAATAATTTGCCGATTTTTACGATGACTACCACGTACCATAAACGCAAAGATAAAAAACGTGGTGATTTGCCGAGGATGGATGTGTATATTGATGGACCGTTTTGGCCGGATGTGAATTTGGGTGAGGATGAAAACCGGGCGAAATTAGCAAAAGAAGCTTATGATTCTATGGTAAAATATAGTAAGAAGAATAGTTATGAGTATTTTCAGTACAGGCCTAAATCCGCTAAAAAACACTAAAGTTGTTCCGATATTTTTGACGATAAATAGTGCGTATGCGCCGTATGCAGCGGCGGCGATACATTCGTTGACGCAGCGCGTAAACAAAAAGCGGTATTATCGGGTAATTATTTTGCATGATGGGCTAAATTTGGCGAATAGGGTGAGGTTGAGAAATCTTGTAACGGATAATGTAGCGATACAATTCAAGAGAATTAGTAATAGTTTGTACCTAAAGGCGATTATTAAATATTGTTCGCGGCGAAAAGGGGCGGGGGATTTCTTTTCCTCGGCAGTGTACTACTATCGGTTTTTTATTCCGCGGCTTTTCCCAATGTATGATAAGTGTGTGTATATAGATAGTGATACGATTTTACGTGGGGATATTGGGGAGCTATTTGATACTGATTTAGATGGTAATGCGATGGCGGCAATGGTAGATCCGAAGGTGGATGTAATACCGGAGTTTCGGGCATATGTAAATAAGGCGGTAGGAGTACCGTATCAAGATTATTGCAACTCTGGGGTGCTAGTAATGAATATGAAGGCGCTCCGTAAGATGAAGTATTTGACGGCGTTGGTGGACACGATAAATAAATATGATGCCGATCTGGTGGCGCCAGACCAAGATTATATGAATGTGATTTTGCGGGGGAAGATTTTGCATTTGGATTCCAAGTGGAATATGGAGCCGGCAGAAGAGTTGCCGAAAGATGCAAAACTGGTGCATTTTAACTTGTTTAATAAGCCGTGGCATTATAAAAATGTGCCGCAAGAAAAGATTTTTTGGAATGCGGCGAGGGGCACCGGGTTTTATGGTGATTTAAAGCGTCAGCAAGAGGCATTTGATGAAGATAAACAAAAAGCAGATCATACGAAAATTGAAGCGCTTTTACAAAAGGCGGTGAAGTTATCTAAAACTGATGAGCCAATCATTGGATTCGAAGAGAAAAGATAGATTTCTCCCTGTGTGATATAATTGGGGTATGAAAAAGAAAAAGACCCCAGATATGGTGACGGTAAATGCGCGGGCGCGATATGATTATACGCTAGGTGATGAGCTGACGACGGGGATGAGCTTGGCTGGGCCGGAAGTACGAGCGATACGCGATCATCACGTACAATTAAAGGGGTCTTTTGTAACGATACGAAATGGTGAACTGTGGCTGAACAATTTGACACTCGGTGCAGAAACGGCACGGAATATTAAACTGCTAGCCACTAAAAAACAAATTGCGGCACTAGGACGAGAAAAAGTGGCGGGTTCTACTATTGTGCCGGTGAAGTTGCTGGGTGGTGGACGCCATATAAAATTAGTGATAGCGGTAGGTAAAGGCAAGAAAAAATATGATAAGCGTGAAACTATTAAAAAACGCGATATAGAACGTGGGAGATACGCGTGAGAATATTTTCGTGGAACGTAAATGGATTAAGGGCGGTACTAAATAAAGGCGCGCTACAAGAATTTATCACAAAAGAGCAGCCAGATATTTTGTGTTTGCAAGAAACTAAGGCAAAGCCGGGGCAGGCGGAAGTGGATTTGCCGGAATATGAGGAGCTATGGAATTCGGCAGAGCGAGCGGGATATAGTGGCACAGCGATTTTTACAAAGATTAAGCCGCTAAGCGTAAAAAATGTATTGCCGGTGGAAGAGAATTTTGCAGACCAGTTTGGCGATCCGCTAAATGAAGGGCGAGTGCAAACGGCGGAATTTGAAAAATTTTATTTGGTGAATATTTATACGCCAAATTCTAAGAGAGGACTGGAACGGCTGAGTTTGCGGGAGAAAAAATGGGACCCAGCGGTGCGAAAATATTTGAAAGAGCTGGAAAAACTTAAGCCGGTGGTGGTGTGTGGGGATTTTAATGCGGCGCATACGGAAATAGATTTGGCACGGCCAAAGGCGAACCATCATAATGCAGGGTTTACAGACGAAGAACGGCAGGGGGTGAGTGATTTGTTGAGCGCGGGGCTGGTGGATACTTTTCGTGTGCTACATCCAGAAGTGCAGAGATATACTTGGTGGAGCCATTGGGGGCACGCGCGGGAAAACAACGTAGGGTGGCGGATAGACTACTTCTTTATATCGGAGAGTTTAAGGAAAAATTTAAAAGACGCGGAGATTTATGAGGACTATATGGGCTCTGATCATTGCCCGATCTCTATTGAGCTGGAGTTTTGATGGAATATTTTGAGAAAGTAGAAGAAAATATAGCGAAGGATTTGCTATGGAATATACCGGAACGTAAACAGGGGGTGGTGAATGTGATTGGTGGGAATGGCCAAAATTTTCGGACGCCGGTGAAAGTGGCAGAATATCTGGCGGAAAAATATCCGGTAGAAACGGTGAACTTAATTTTGCCAGATGCCTTGAGGAATAAGTTGCCGCCGATGTCAAATTTTAAGTTTTTAAAATCTACTGAGACTGGATCCTTTGCAGATAATACGGAATTAGTGGCTAATATGGATAGTGGTGATTATAATTTATTGATTGGGGATTTATCTAAAAATGCGGTAACTGGTAAGGCTGTAGTGAGCGCCTGCGTTTCTTCCGAAAAACCGATGCTACTGACGCGCGATGCAGTGGATTTGGTTGCGGAAAATAATCCGGGGGAGGTATTGCTAAATGAAAAGCTGGTGATATTTGGTTCGCTAGCGCAAATGCAAAAGCTACTAAGAGCAGTGTATTACCCGAAGATGTTGCTTTTGTCACAATCTTTGGTGCAAGTGGTGGAGGTGCTACATAAATTTACTTTGAGTTATCCGGTGAGCATAGTGACTTTACATAATGGTCAGATTTTAGTAGTAAAAGATGGCGCAGTGAAAGCGGTGCCGATGGAAAAATCTGGCTATTCGCCGATAATGCTATGGAATGGCGAACTGGCAGCTAAAATTGTGGCGCTAAATTTATATAATCCGAATAATTTTATTGGTGCTACTATAGCAGCTATATTGCAAGTTGGATAATTCATCATATCTCGGAAGCTTCGTGATGTGATAATAAATTTTATCACATCACTCCGCCCCTTCGGCGGCAAGAATCTGCCTAAAGGCAGATTTTGCCTTTATGTTTCTCGATATTGATGAATTATCCAATAGGATACCGATATATGATATGATAAAAGTATGAAATTGAAACGCTTATTTTTAGGTGCGGTGCTAGCACTAATATTTACACCAATTAGTAATACATTTGCCAGTGCGCAAGATTTTTATTTTGAAGATTTTACGGCAGACTATTATCTAAGTAAGGACGATAAGGGGATTTCGCATCTCAAAGTAGTAGAGAGTGTAACGGCGGTGTTTCCGGATTATAAACAAAATAAAGGGATTTGCCGGCAGATTGCTTATACAAATCAAAATGGAGTAAATATAACTTTACCGAATTTGACGCGGGCTAATATTAAGGTAACGCGGAATGGAATGACAGAACCGATTTATAGCATTGAAAAAGGCAGTGGATATTATAATGTGTGTACCGGAACAGATGAATATGTATTGGGAAAGCAAGTATATGGGTTTGAGTATGAATTTGATAAGGTGGTGATGGATTTTGGAGATTATCAAGAGTTATATTGGGACACAAATGGCAATGGTGCGACGCAGAGATTTGACCGGGTGACGGCTAGGGTGCATCTAGCGGATATGGATTGGTGGACGGGTGAAAGTTGGTGCTATGTGGGGCGTTATGGTGAAAGTGGGCAGGATAGGTGTAAAACGATAAAGCTAGAAGACGGAGTAGAATTTACAGCGACAAAACTGAATGCGTACGAAAATTTGACGTTTGATATGGAATTAAAGCCTGGGGGTTTTGTGGTGCCGGAGCCGGAGAAAAATTATGCCTATGTATGGATATTGGTGGTGCTAATTGCAATTTGTGTAGTGGCGATATTACTGGCGGTGCGAAAGTTCATGAAAACGCGTGAGAAAGCCAGATATTATAAAGGATTATTTGTAAAACCAGAATATCAGCCGAATGCGGAATATAGTTTGCCAGAGATGGCGGAAATATATATTGGTAAGAAAAAAGATGCAAAAGTGGCGATGCTATTAGAGCTAGTGGTGAAGCGGAAAATTGAACTAGTGAAAGGTGAAAAGAAAAAGTGGAATATTAATGTAAGGAATCTAGACGGAGTGGGGGCGGAGTATGTTGATTTGCTATCTATATTAAATGGTGGGTCGCAGGTGAAAGTGGGGGATATGATAGAGCTAAAAAATCACACGGCGAGTAGTAAACTGATAGCACTAAAGAAAGCGATGGAAAAGAAGGTGACAGACGATTTGGAAAAAGATGAGTTAGTAACTAATAAGTGGCGCTATGGAGTAAAAGGTGGTGGATTTTGGAATGCGGTGGCGCTAACGATTGTGGTGGCGCCGGTGATGATAATGATTGGCGTGTTTATGCTAGGCGTGCTGGATGATGTGTCGGGGCTGGATGGGACTTATGGTGGCATAATGGTGTTTGCGGAGTATTTTTATCAAGTGGCGTTTGTGGTGATTGTGGTGACGGTGCTGACTGTGGTTTGGATTTTGGGTGAAGCGAAGAAGTATGAGGCATATACCCTGAAGGGATTAGAGATGTCATGCTACATGGAGGGGCTAAAATTATACATTGGGATGGCTGAAGCGGAGCGAATGAAGATGCTGCAAAGTGTGAAGGGGGTAGATACTTCGGCGGGAGGAATTGTAAAGTTGTATGAAAAATTGTTGCCGTATGCGGCGGTGTTTGGACTAGAAGAAAGCTGGATGAATGAGATGAAGGAATATTGTAAAGTGGAAGAGATAACGGAGCCGGATTATTTGATGACGGGAATTGCGGTGGCGGAATTATCACGCACAATGCATATGGCATCGGATATTGCGAGGACGGCTACGGTGATGTCTAGCTCTGGTGGCGGAATGTCGTCTGGGTTTTCTGGGGGTGGGGGTGGAGGATTTTCTGGCGGTGGCGGAGGGGGCGGAGGCTTTGGGGGAAGATAGGATTATTTCTTCTTGGCCTTCTTCGTAAGTTCTTGTTCGATATCTACGGCGTCGCGAGAAATGTTTTTACGGCGTTGGCGGAGGAAGAACCAAGTGAAGACAAAAGTTAAGCAGCCGGCGGTAAAGCCGATATATTTAACTTGATCAGACCAATTGGTGGCAAAAAGGGTAACGGCATTTAGAATGCCGAGACATATGGTGTAGCCGTAGCGTCGAGCTAGGATGATTTTTTTAGCGAGGGGGAAATTCTTTTTGGCGAGGGAGTTAGTTGTACAATTATCGGGGTGACCAAAGAATTTACCATAAATGACGAGTTCGATGGTGCCGCAAATAACGACGTAATAAATAATAGCGATGAGGCCAATGATCCAATTGATTCGGATGGTTACAAAGAGAACTTGAGCAGCTGCGAGGAGAACATCAGAAACCATATCGTAAAGTGCGGCGTATTTGCGGTATTTTGGAGTTTTGTTTTTAGGAAATGGCCATTTTTTGGCGCAAGTTCCGTCAAAGGCATCGGTAAGGACTGCCGCGAAAAACATTAGAAAGACTGCTTCGGCTGAGCCGCTGTTTGTGAAACAGCAATAAAAAATAATGAGTGCTAAGATAAATCTTGACAGTGTAAGTAAGTCTGCTAGGTATTTCATAAGTTTATTATATCACTAAAGTATTTTTCTAAGATTTTGATACGGTTAGAAATTAGGACTTCGTTACGATTTTTTAACATAATCTTGCTCATTTGTTGGATTTTTTCGGGGTGCTGAAGCAGATTATCTAAAGCTGTTGCCATTTGGGTGGGGGTGGGACCGGCGCTTAAGATGTAGCTGCCTTTAGGGATGATTTCTTGCATATCTGAATCGCAGATAAAAGCTGGTATACCGGCGGCTTCGGCTTCTACTAGAGTCATAGGATAATTGTCGAAATTATATGAAGCGAGTACGTCTAGATGGGATTTTAAGATGGCGTTTTGAACAGTAATGAATTTGGCGTTGCCATGAAAAGTGACGTTTAGATTATGTTTGGTGGCATAATGCTTTGCTTTCTCTAGGTCGGCGCCGCTGCCGTAAACATCTAAATGGTATTTGCCTTCAACTTGACTCAAAGCCTGCAAGAATGGCATGATGCGTTTTTCGCCAGAAAGGCGCGAATGCCAGATGATTTGGAGGGTTTCGCCAGGCTTTAAGTTTTTGGCTTCTGGGCTGGTGGGGAAATTTTGATTTGGGTAACCGTTGGGAAAGATTTGGATTTTTTTCTTAACGCCATAGTGGGTAAGTTTTTTAGCGAAGTGGTGAGAAGGGGTGATGATATAGTCTGCAAAGTTGGCGTGGTTTACCATTAATGTCCACATCTTGGCTTTGGCAATAGTGTCGGCTAAGTAATTGTCGCGGTGGATTTTGATAGGATGGGGGATATACCAAGAATGAAACCAATTCAAGAGTGTGGCAACAATGGTGCGAAATCCGAAAGGAATAATATTGGTAATACCCATATCTTCGCGGCCGTGCATTACCTGAACGGTGGGGATGTGCAGTCGCTTACCCAATATTAGTCCAGCTATAGAGCAGCCGGATTCGTAGTGTATATAGTATATATCAAAATCTTTAATTTCTGGGTGTTCGTGGAGTAGCCACTTTTCAATGATTTTTGGGCGACGAGAGATTGGTGTAAGGTTGCGGAATAAATATTTGCAGCTAGGAACTTGAAATATATTTTGGCTGGCGAGTTTTTTTAGTTCTTTAATTGGTTTAGGGTAGCCGGTACTAAAAATATAGATAGTGTGGCCAGCTTTTTCTAAGGCGGCTTTTTGGGCATTGATAGATGAAGTGATGCCGCCGGTAAGGTCTAGGTAGCAATCTGAAAAAATCGCAATTTTCATATTTTTATTTTAACATGCAGCGTGTTATAATCGTAACATTAACAATTTAATATCAAGAAGGGGCGAGGGAACGGCCTGGTGACCCCCTACCAACCTAGCTTGACCAAGGTGGTAAATCCGACCAAGAAAGGAAAGATATGTTCTATAGAACTGCGGAGAGTGTTTCTCCAAAACACCCAGATAAGTTATGCGACCAAATAAGTGATGCGATACTGGATGCGTATTTTGAAAAAGATCCAAATGCGCGTGTAGCGGCAGAGGCGTGCGGCGGGCATGGTGTGGTATTTGTAACTGGCGAAATTACATCTACAGCGGATGTAGATATCCCAGCTATTGTGAAGCGGATTGCTGGAGACGACGTGGAAGTGCATACTAAGATTGTGAAACAGTCACCAGAAATTGCACAAGGCGTGGATACTGGTGGAGCTGGTGATCAGGGTATAATGATAGGTTATGCGTGCGATGAAACGCCAGAAATGTTGCCGCGCGAAGTAGTGTTGGCGAGAAGGCTAAACCAGTATATTTACGAAAAGTATCCATTTGATGGTAAAACACAAATTACAATAGCGCCAGATGGGAGTATTGATTCTATTGTGGCGAGTTTTCAAAATGCACCACGTGAAGAATTAGAGAAATTAGTGCGAGAATTTATAGAAAAGGAAAAGTTGGCTGGGAAGTTAGAACTACATATTAATCCGGCTGGGGATTGGCAGCAGGGCGGATTTGATGCAGACACTGGTCTAACTGGACGAAAACTAATAGTGGATAACTATGGGCCGCGGGTGGCGATAGGTGGGGGGTGCTATTCCGGCAAAGATCCATCCAAGGTGGATAGGAGTGCAGCGTATATGGCACGGCGAATTGCGGTGGATTATTTAAGAAAACGCAAGGCGCATGAAGTGCTCGTGCGGTTAGCTTATGCAATTGGTTATGCCGAGCCTTTGGAAAAAACAGTAATAGTAGACGGCAAGGCGGAGGAAATAGAAGGATATGATCTTACGCCGAATGGAATTATAAAATATTTGGATTTGAAGCGGCCAATTTATGAGAAAACTGCGCGGTGGGGGCATTACGGCGAAGGATTTGATTGGGACAGATAATTTACCGCTAAAATCGCCTATCTGCACATTTTTCTTTGCTCGCTCTATGTATAATAGTACTTCGCAAAGAGAAAATGTACATCTAGGCGATTTTTTCTGGTAAATTAAGTGTAGAATGCTACGTTTTTAGCGTGGTGTTTTTTTGTAATGTTTTGGGAGAATGTCAAGGGTTGCGGGGAGGGGATAAGCAGGTTATAATGGAAGTGCTGTATTACAATTTAAATTCAAAGTTTTTTAATAGATTCATTTAGTGATAGGTAATGGCGCCGTAAGGCATCAGGTCATTAGGTGAGTTTAAACTTTGAATAGTGATTGTGATACAGCACCCCTTGCGGTGCCATTTTTGTAGGAGGTAGGCACCGGAAAAATAAAACAGAAAGGTAGGCTAGTGAAATTTACTTCACTAAAAAACAAAGTAAAAGGTGCGGTATCCTATAGTAATAGGCGATGTTTTAGTGCCAACGGCTTTTCACTTCTTCCGTTGGCACTACGACCTCGCTTATTTTGTTTGGTTGGCTTAGTTATTGGCGCAATAATTAATTTGATAATGTATAGTAATTTTACTTTTGCTCTAGACCCCTGCCTAGATTCTACTACTCCATGTCTCAATGTATCCATAGCAAATAGTATTTCTCTAGATCTTAAACCAATCTCTCCTACTGGTACCTTTGCTAAGTCTGATACTACTACTAATACGGTAGGCGTGATGACTAACTACTTTGCTGGATATACACTAGGCATTGCAGCTAGTAGCACTGGTGCAGACGCAGCTAATCTAATACAAACAGTAGGAGAAGGCAATGAACAAACAGTCGTAGGTAGAATATCTTCCATCGGCACAGTAACAGGTGTAACTGGTGCCGGTATTACTGAACAAGAATTCTCCAATGCTAATAATACCCAATACAACAATACTTGGGGATACAAAGTAACTAATCTAAATACCACTACTAGCACCAATTATCTCCCGGCTCCTACCAATACTACATCCATAAGTATGGATACAACTGACGCAGCCAATGCCAACACGGCTAATAACTACAATATAGCTATAGGTGCTAGGGTAGATGCAGAAATACCCAAAGGAAGCTACGCAAACACATTTGTGGTACAAGTAGTAGTTAATCCGATACCATACACTATAACTTACAATAAGAATACAGAAGACACCGTAGCCAATATGCCTAGCAATGTAAATACTACTACTGTAAATACTAGTGTAACAGTAGGTAGCGCCCCATCTAGAAGTGGTTATAATTTTGTGGGTTGGTGTACTACCGCAGTAGCAGATGGCGGTACCTGTGATAGTCCTAATACCCAGTACGCAGCTGGTGGTAGTTATACGATAGACCAAATTTCTGGTGAGAATGATTTAGTGCTTTATGCGATGTGGGCAGAGATACCTACTATCATTTTTAAAGCGGGGAATAATATAGATGCCGTAATAGTAGCAGATGGTAGTAATAAGTATGCACCACAATATGCAGTTGGCAGTACTGGTGAAGCTAAATTTGAGAATGCCGTGGTGGGAACTAAATATATTGTCACCGTAGTGCCAGCAGCTAACCATACATTGGACGCTACTACCCCATGGACGAGAGATACTTCTAAGGGGACTTTGGCAAGCACTACACTGCTTACTACTACATATACGGTAGGAAACGGTAGTGAAACCCTAACGGCTAACGGTAGTTCTAGCACCGCTTCTTATACGAAGATGAAGGATTTGACGGTAGCTAATTGCCCTGTATATAATGACATAAATACGCCTGGCGGTGTGAATGTGACCGATGAAAGAGATGGTAAATCGTATACAGTAGCAAAGTTTGGTAGCTATTGTTATATGTTGAGTAACCTGAGACTAGAAGGTGGTACAGCTCTGGATTCGTCTACTTCTAATGTTAAAGGTGCTTTTACCTTGCCAGATCAAACTACTTGGACAAGTAGCTCGCAAAACCGCTATTGTGAAGCTAGGATGCGCTATATAGGTAATGAATATTATTATAACTGGTATGCGGCAAAGGCAAACCCAACGACCGGCGTATCCAATTCATCATCTTGCGCTAATACGACACGAGATAATGCTTCACTTGGCTCTATCTGCCCAGCAAACTGGACTTTACCTACATATAACGATATTACGGCGGCTACGCTATGGGATAGCGGGAATAACCCTGGGATGCTAGCTACTACCGGGTACTTCGGCTCCGGCTCTCAGTACAATGTCGGCAGCTACGGCAACTGGTGGTCTAGTACTCGGTTCAGTAATGGCGACGCGTACGACCTGCGCTTCTATGGTGCCAGCGCCGGTCGCGACAACGGCAGTAAGAACTACGGGTTCTCCGTGCGGTGTATGCGTAGTAATTAAAAAAAGGCCTAAAATGGTTATATGTTTCTGTTACGTCACATTTTTGCTTTTTTCGTCTACCATCTTTCTCGCGAACTCCTTAATAGATTCAAATATGTCTGATTCTAAAACTTCTTCCCAAGTCATCCATTTCACATCGGCAACTTCAGTTTCTCGTTTTCTAGGAATCTCTTCGTCGGCTGTACATACAAATATAAAATCCATATGGATATGCGCAGGTTTATCGCCTTTTTCTGGTATGAATTCGCTCAGCATGGCGTAAGGTGTAGCAATAGATGATTCCTTTTTATTGCCTTTAAATGCAAATTCGCTGGAATCAATTACTGTAGCATTAACTCCTGTTTCTTCAAAAATTTCTCTAATAGCTCCATCTGCTGGATATTCGTCAGCCTCTAAATGACCCCCAGGGATGACCCAGGTATTCAATTTTTTGTGATACACCATTAATAGTTTCGTCTTTTCTTGGTTCATAACAAAACCACTTACGGCAAAATGTTTTTCAATATCTGATTGCATACTTTAATTCTCCTTCGATGTTCAAATTTTGCTAAAATCGTAGCATATTAAACTTATTGTTATATATTATATAAGAAAAATAGGGTTGGTAAAAGTGTAGGATTATCTAAAACTAAAAGAAGCCACTTTGGGACTTGTTCTGCGTGGTGGGCGAGAATAGCAAAAGAAAGCCCCCGACAAATCAGGGGTTTTCTTCACTATACCTTGACCTCCAAGATGTAGTCTTAACATGGTGGGCGAGGAGGGACTTGAACCCTCACGATCTTACGATCACAAGATTTTGAGTCTAGCGCGTCTACCAGTTCCGCCACTCGCCCATATCTTTATTTTAACATATTTTGGTGAATTATGCTATAATTTTATTATGGATTCGGAAAAAGGTGGGCTATCTTCTAGAGACGTACAGAGGCAGACAGCCGCGCAAATCGCTAGGAAAAAGGTGCTAGCGGCTTATGCTCAGTCGGCCAAAAAAGCGGCGAGTAGTCCAGAAAACAATGATGCACACCTAAAAAATGAGCCGGTAGCGCCAAAAATTAATTCAGAATCGTGGAAGAAGTATCACTCGGCGTGGCAAGATTATTATCAGAAGTACTATAGTGATTATTATTCTAAGGCGGCGCGGACTTATATAGAAAAAGAGCGTTTGAAAGACGCCAGAAACAGGGCGGAAGAAGAAGAAATATTAGGAACGCTGACGCGCAATAGTATGAAAAGCGATAAAAAAGCTGGACTTTCATTAACAGGTGGGAATGCTGAAGGGGGCGCGTCTGTTTCTTCCGAAAACGATGACGATATTAAGAGTAGATTAAGAAGAACAATTCGTAAAAAAGCAACAGAGAATGCGAAAAAATCGCGCCGGCGACGACATTGGATACCGGTACTTGCTGGAGTGTCGGTAGTGTTATTAATATTGTTTTTACAATATAATCGGTTGATTTTTGCCCCAATTATGGCGTATGTATCACCAGGGAATGCGCCAGCTTCGCAGATAGAAGCGATAGATCCGACGATTACGCAGACAGTGTCGGCGGAGCCGCGGTTGATTATCCCGAAATTGAATATAGATGTGCCGATACATTTTGGGATTTCGCTAAATGAAGTGATGAGTGCAATGAATAATGGAGTGGCGCATTACAGGATAGCGGGTGCGAGTGCGTATCCTGGAGAAATTGGGAATTTGGTGATTACGGGACATTCGGCGGGGGATGTATATAGTTCTAATCCGTATAAATATATTTTCTCTGGACTAGAGCGGTTAGACGATGGAGATTTAATATATGTAAACTACAATTCGGTGCGATATACTTACCGGGTGATTAAGAAGGAAGTAGTAGAACCAAGTAATGTGGCGGCGCTAGTAGTGGATACGGACAAACCATTACTTACGTTGGTAACTTGTACGCCGCTGGGGACTTCTAGGTATCGTTTGTTGGTGACGGCGGAACAAATTTCGCCAAGCTATGACGGAGCGGAAGAGGCGGATAAAATGCCGACGGTGGACCAAAATACCACTGAGGTTCTGCCATCTAACGAACCGTCTTTCTTTGAAGGAATTTGGAATTGGTTGACGGGCAATTAGCGGTTAATTGGTGATAGTTTCACGGACTAGGGAATCGTCGCTAAAGTAGTAGAGCCATTTGTCGTTGGTGATGGCGGCGGGGAAATGGCTGGAAGCATTGGTGGCAATGGTGCGGCGATTGAGGCCGTCGTAATCGTAAACGGTGAGATTACCGTTGGCAATGGAATAAATCATATCGTTATCTATCCAGCCGAAGTTGGGGCTATCGGTTTGCCATTCGATAATGGCCATAGACTCCATATCTAGAGTGGCGATTTGATTATTTAGTGTCATAGTAATAAATTCGCCGCTGTGGCCGACTTCCATGGTGTTAGGTTCAAAAGTGAGTTCGAAAGTGTGCAGAAGTCTGAAATCTTCTTTTTGGTAGAGGGAGACGAGATTGCCTTCTAATATGGTGATGTATTTGTCGTCGTAGAATTTACTGAGGGCGACTCTGGCTGGGGCATGGGTAGTGGCGAGGGTGGTGATTTTATCATCGCCAATTTTGAGGAGGCCGATATAATATGGTGCGGTTTCTTCTTGGTCGCTACCTTTGGCGGAGAAAATGATTTCGTTGTTGCCGTAATGGTCAAAATTGATGATGTTTTCAATAAGGACAGCGGAAAGAGATTTGCCGGAAACATCGATACGATGGAGATTGTCATTTTGCACAGCGAGGAGATTATTAGAATCGTTGTCGAGAATTTGGACTTCGGCGAAGTTACCGCCAAATTCGCGAGTAAGATTAATGCTGTTTTTGGGATTTTTGACGTCCAGAAGGGCCCATTCGATAGTGTCGTCGGTCTGAACTTTGAAGAGAGCGTGGGTGCCGTTGTAGTCCCAATCGATATTGAGAATTTTGCCGGTAAAAAGACCGACTTCGGCATCTTCGGCGAGACTGACGCTAGAGAAGATTTTGGAAACGTCTAATATTTGAGGATCGATATTGTCGCTGTCGAGATTAATAAAACTCCAGTTGGTGGTGTCGTTGATAAGGATAAGGGAATTGTGATCTGGCGAAGTGGTGGCGAGGGTGGTGCTAGTAACGTCTAGAGCGTTTTCAGCGGTGCGGTCGTTAGGGAAGAGGCGGGGGTAGTGAATGCGATAAAGTAGACCTTCGGAGATATTGATGGTTTTAGACCAAGAATCGTAGCCGTCTTTAGTAAGAGTGATAGTATGCTCGCCGCTGGAAAGGACTTTGGAGGTATTGGTGCGTTGCATCCAGGCGGACTCGCCATCGATAAAGATATCGGCACCGGTGGGAACGGAGGAGATTTGCAGAAGACCGTTGCGCTCGACTTTGAAGTCGGAATTTAACCAGTAACCAGAGACGATGAAGGCCAAAGCGGTGACCATTAAAATAATAGCGAGTACCATAATAGACTCGGAAATGATAACTTTAAGACTTTGACGGCGCTTGGCCTTTTCGGGATTCATATAATATATATTATAACACTTATTATTATTTTTTGCCATTTTGCGAATTAGCTCTTGCGTTTTGTGGTGGTAAATAGTATGATAATTATAAGAATAAGCGAGGTATAAAATGCAAAAATCCGATAATAACAATACTGCTAAGACTGCGCACCGCAGAGTGCAAGCTTCTACCACGCTGAATCGAAAATATGTAAAACGACCAATGAGAAGTGCCGATGTAATGGTGCAGGTAAAGAGAAGTCCTAGGGTGAAACATTTTCAAAATGCGAGTGTGGCGGCTAAAGTTTCTGAAGTGGAGCAGCCAGTAGCGCCAGTAGTAACCCACCCGATGCAGGTCGCGGCGAACGCTAAAATGAAAAGTAGGGTAGCGCCTGTAGCCGCACCGGTAAAAATGAGCGCGAAAGAACTAAAGGATCAGGCAATACAAAAAGCTTTGGCAAATGCGGCGAAGCCGATGGAAAATGAAAAGACTGCTAAAGCTAAGAAAGCAAAGAAGCAGAAATCACCTAAAGTACATTTTGGCTTAGGCAGGGTGGTGTTGGCACTTTCTTGTGCGGCAGCAGCAGTGTTTGCGATTGTGTATTTTGTGAATTTAAATATGCCGGATATCTCGATGCGGGTAGCGGCGATGCAGACTGGCATAGAGGCATCTTACCCTGGTTACGTGCCGCGAGATTTTAGCCTGTCGGATATTACTTCGGAAGATGGCAAAATTACTTTGAATTTTAAAAATGCTAGTACTGGTGATGCGTTCTCGCTAATTGAAGAGCAGTCGTCTTGGGATTCTAATGCGTTACTGACGAATTTTGTGAAGGATGAATATGGCGAGAATTATTCAACTGTACGCGAGCAAGGGCTGACGATTTATATAAGTGGCAGCGATGCGGCTTGGGTGAATGGTGGAGTGGTATATAAGATCGATACAACTGCAGGTTCTTTGACCAAGAAGCAAATTAATGGAATTGCGACGTCATTGTGACTTTTGACTTTCTTTTCGAAAAAAGAAAGTCCAGCAAAGAAAACTAGATTAAAAACAGAAACGGAAGTGAATTACGTTTTGATTTTGGGTTAAATACTTCTAGCGACGGCATTGAGGCGGGCTAAGGTGATTTCGCGACCCAAGACTTCCATAGTGAGATTGAGTGCTGGACTAAATGGGGCAAAACTAATAGCGATGCGGATAAGACTAAAGAGTTCGGCGGGTTTTTTGCCGGTTTCTGCTAATAAATCGTTTAGTATTGTTTGGATATTATTGGCGTTCCACTCTTTGAGGTCAGTGAGTTTGGTAATAGTTAGCTTGAGTAGGTCTTCTATTTCGGCTTCGGAAAGCTTTTTGACAAATTTATTGTTGACTAACGTATCTATATCTATGCGGGGATCTTCAAAGAAATAAGTGGTCATTTCGCGGAGATCGGAAAGAGTTTTGAGGCGATCATAGATAATAGATAGAACTTTGATCTTATACTCATCGGGAGAATCATTGGCGATTTCTGGCCAGAAATTGGTAGTACGAGCATAAAGAGCTTCGGCGCCTTGTTCGATAAAAATACGGCGAATCCATTGGCCGTTTAGCCAGAGTAATTTTGTTTCGTCGTAGCGAGCGCCAGAATTCTGAATGCGATCCAACGAGAAATTTTTGATAAGTTCGTCTTTGGTGTAGATTTCTTGCTCGGTACCGTCGTTCCAACCAAGGCAGGCGAGATAATTTAGCATAGCTTCGGCTAAAACGCCATCGTCACGATATTCGGTGACGGATTTAGCGCCGTCGCGTTTGCCGAGTTTTTTATTGCCTTGTGGCGCCAAAATGTGTGGCAAGGAGACAAGTTTAGGTTGTGCGAGATGTAGTGCTTCGTACAGTGCCAAATAATTTGGCGTGCTGGATAAATATTCTACGCCACGCATAACATGTGTGACGCCCATTTCAGCATCGTCTACAATGTGGGCAAAATTATAAGTAGGGTAACCATCTTTTTTAATAAGTATGATGTCGTCTAAGACTTCTGGACCAGCGTGCATATCTCCCATGACTTCGTCGTGCCAAGTATAGGATTTTGGCTCAGTCTTGAAGCGCAGTGGAATACCTGGTTTCCATTCTGGAGTGTTTTCTGGACGGAAGTTACGATAAAGAAATGGAACTTTTTCTTGATTACATTTTTCACGATATTGGGCGATTTGCTCTGGCGGGGTAGGGTCGGCATAAGCACGGCCAGATTCAATTAATTTGCGAGCCCATTTGTGATAAATTTCCATACGTTCGCTTTGGAAATAAGGGCTGTGTGGGCCACCCACAATGGGGCCTTCATCCCAATTGAGACCAAGCCATTCCAGAGTGCCTTCTATTAATTCTGTGGCGCCTTCTACATAGCGAGCACGGTCGGTATCTTCGATACGCAAAATCATCTTGCCGTTATTTTGTTTAGCGAGAAGATAAGGATAGATGGCAGAACGGACGTTGCCGATATGAATATACCCCGTAGGACTAGGGGCAAACCTAGTAATAATTTCCATATATTATATTATAACATATTTATGCGGTTTTTCTTCGTCGTAATCGTCTTTCTTGCGTTTGGCAAGGATGAAGAAGGTAAGACCAGAAGCGGCGGCAACCGATGCCGTGACGGCTAAGCCGGTGGCTAGCATAGAGCCGTCATAGATATTGGAGCTAGTGCTATCGGTAACGCCGGCAGGCTCCTGGTAAGAGCTGGTAGCGTCGCCTTCGTTGATGGTAGTAGTAGTGGTAGTAGAAACGACTTGGTTATTACTGTTGCGATTTTCTGTGGTGGCGGTTTGCACAGTCTGACCATTAGCATAAGTAGGAGTGCTAGAACCATCGGTGGTTGGGTTGACGGGTGGGTTTGGATTGGTGTTATTGGTATTGTCAATAATGCCAGAAACTACATAAAATATAACGGTACCAGAATAGGTGCCGGAAGCTTGAGTGATGTCGGATTTGGAGCCAAAGTAAATATCACGAGAGGTGATAGGGGTTTGGCCGGTGCTTTGAGCATTGCTAATGAGTGTGGTTGGTGCGCCACTGGCTTTGGGTATTTGATTATATACGTCGTCGGTGTTTGCGCCAGCGTTAATTGCAAAGCCCCATTTATTTGCGGGGAATTCAGGACAGGTAGTATTGTCGGTGCAAGTATGAGATTCGTTATCATCGAAGGTAGGAATAACAGTGTTGGCTTTGGATGAGTGATGGAGCTCGGCATTAGTATCGCTGGAGATCATAGAAGCAGTGAAACCATCGATATGGTTAGACGTGATAGCTAGAGTGACTTCGTTGCGCAAAAAATTGTTAATATTGCCCTTGGCCCAGTTGGTGGGTGTGGTAATAGATACAGATAATACTTCTTGTACGTTGACTTGGAAGGTGGTATTGGAAGAATCGTCCGCGTGAACAGAAGAAAAATGTGGTGGCAACAAGAAGAACAGGGTACCTACGAATAGAAGCATTATCGAAGCTTTTGTAATCTTCTTAAGCATATATTTATTATAGCACAACCATAATGGATTTGTGTTAAAATAAATATAAGTAATTTGGAGCTCATATGACGGTGGAAAAACAACCAATAAAAGTAGCTAAAAACGGGGATAGTCTAGAAATGGATTTGGTCGAAGCATTTGGTGGTGAAAAAAAGGCCGGAAAAAAATCTGATTGGGATAAAAAGAATATTGCGTTTCTTGTAAGTGGAATTGTGGGGACAATTGGTGGCGTAGTTTGTTTGGCAGTAGGTATTTTGGGTGGAAGTAAAGTTGCTGGCGAATTAAAATTCTCGCAAATTAATGATGAGAAAGATGATAGCGCAGTATATAGTGATTTGACTGGTGAGCCTTTGGTGGACGCATCATTAAAAACGGCTCCGGCATATTGTATCCAGACACCAAACGGTACGGACGGTGCGCGGCCACAGGCTGGGTTAACTCAAGCCGGTGTAATATTTGAGGCTATTGCGGAGGCTGGTATTACGCGGTTTGCGGCGATTTATCAAAATCCAACGTCGGCAGTGATTGGGCCGATTCGGTCGCTCAGAATGTATTATTTGGAATGGGATACTCCGTTTGATTGCACGATTGTGCATGCTGGTGGTGCGCATGATGCCTTGGTGGCGGTGCAATCTGGTGACTATAAAGATTTATCCGAAGATTATACCTATATGTATCGGGGAACTTATGGTACTAGACTATGGAATAATCTGTTTACGACTGCTACATATTTAAATCAATTTAGTGCGGATCATGGTTATAATACTTCTAATATTCAGGGTTTTGCGCGGATGACACCAGATGAATCTGGCAGGTCTAGGGTGGATGCGGGCGTAAAGGAGAAATTAGATATTGTCAAAGTGGCGACAGGCGATACTTCCGAAACCGTGGCAGATGTTGCTAGTATTGATTTGAATTTTGGTGGATGGGCAAACTTTAATGTACATTATGATTACAATGCGGAGACTAATACTTATAATCGAAGTTATGGTTCTGGGGTGCCCCATGATGTATATGAGTGTGATGCGGTGGATTTGGGTGAGAAAAATCCGGAGGATGTGTGCAGATTGGCGCAAATGTCACCGGCAGTGGTGGTAGCAATGATAGTGCAAGAAAGCAAGGCGGCAGATAATTATCATGAAAGTATTACTACGATAGGAACTGGGGATGCATATATCTTCCAGAACGGTACCGCTATTAAGGGATCTTGGGCCAAGGGAGCTAAAGACCAACAGATTAAATTCTTTGATGAGGATGGCATAGAAGTAGCTTTGGCGCCAGGGCAGACGATTGTTTCGGCAGTGCCGGCATATGGAAGTGTTGAATATTAGGTAAATTTGTGTTAAAATAATGGCAGTGATTCCGTGCTTCTTGTACTGGAGCCGGTGTCCGCTATTTAGTTGGTTCCGTCGTCTAGTGGTTTAGGACGTCTGGTTCTCATCCAGAAAATCGCGGGTTCGAATCCCGCCGGAATCACCACCTTGACATTTTAGTATAAGTGTGATATAATGAAAATATGGTCCCTGATTGGGGATTTTTTTGTAAAAAAATGTAAGGTTTAAAGAACCAAGCCTACGGTGCAATTGCATCACATTTTTACAGATAAGTATAGGGGGGGGATATATGTTTGCTTTTTATGCTAAAATCTGCTATAATTTAGATATGAAAAAGTTGCCAATTGTAGCGTTGATTGGACAGACAAATGCTGGAAAATCTAGCATTTTGAATAGGATGGCGCACAAAAATATTGCAATTGTGGCTCGCGAAGAAGGTACTACGCGTGATAACGTGACGGCAACGATCGATGACTCTTTTATTTTGATAGATACAGCTGGGTTGAAGGATCCAAATGATGATTTTGAGGCATCCATTCAGGATCAAATTGCCGATGCGATAGATGCGGCGGATGTGATATTGGTGACGCTGGACTCGGCGAAGTATTTTGATCATCGTGATGCGAGGATTGCAAAGGATGCGTTGCGCTCTGGTAAGCCGGTGTATTTGGTATTAAATAAGTGCGATTTGGGTGAATCCTTGCCGGTGACAGAATTTCGGGCTCTAGGAATTGCGCCGGAAAATATTTATTATGTATCTGCGACTACTGGGCAGGGGATTAATAAATTAAAAAGTGTATTGCCAAAGGGCAAAGTTTCGCAAAATGATGATGTTTTGAAAATTGCCTTGATTGGGCGGCCAAATGTGGGGAAATCCTCGTTGTTTAATATGCTTGGTAAAAAACAACAAGCAATAGTATCGAGCCGGCAGGGGACAACGCGGGATATCAATCGAGTAACGGTAAAATATAAGGGGCGGGAATTGGAAATTTTGGATACAGCGGGGTTAAGAAAGCCTGGTAAACGTGAAGTGGGGATAGAAAAATTCTCGGCGATTCGAACGCTTGCGGCAATAGAAGAAGCGGATATTTGCTGTTTGCTAGTAGATTCTACCGAACCGCATAGTAAATTAGATCAATCTTTGGCTGGACAAATAGTGGAGGCTGGTAAAGGTATTATTATGGTGGTGACGAAATCTGATCTTTTAGATGAAGCTACTCCTACAAATTATTTTGGTGAAGAGAACGTAGGGAATCGCACGGCAGCGGATTTCTTGATAGATGCTTTGGAAAAAGATTTTGACTTTTTGCCATTTGCGCCGGTATTAATTACGAGCTCAGAGACGGGTGAAAATGTAACGCAATTGTTTGAACTAGCGCTAGAAATTGACCAAAATCGCCATATGGAGGTTAAAACTTCTGACTTGAATAAGATTTTGAACGAAGCGATAGTGTCGCATCCGCCGGCAGGGCTCAAAAATACACGACCAAAGCCAAAATATATCGTGCAAACTGATACCTGTCCGCCGTGGTTTGTGGTGCACGGGCATGATTTGGGTTTACTGCATTGGTCCTGGAAGAGGTTTTTGGAAAGAAAAATTCGGGAAAAATATCCGTTTATGGGTACACCGATTATGTTTTCATACCGTAGCGATAAGTAATGTGATATAATATGGGTATCTGATACTGGTGGGCGTATGCCCATTTTTGGTTGAAGTGTACTTTTATAGGAGGTGTTTTTATGAGTTCTAGTAGTTTCCACGATTTTATCGTGCCAGGGCTAGACGTATTAATCAGCGATCCGGAGTTTCTTGTTCCAGACAAAAATACGAAGCCGAAGGCGAGGATGCTTTATGTTCCGTCTTTTTACCTTTATCGGGTTTTGGATTTTTACAATGAGCAAAGTAACCGCGGAGAATCGGCGCGCGAACTAACCGATATTTTCGGTGAAATTTCTGGCGCCATGAATTTAAACGATAGCGATACCTTTGTGTTTAAAAATGGCATGCGCTTGAAATTTAAGGATTTGCCCGAAGGCTCGGATTTTCGCGGTATGCAGTGGAGTTCGCATGACAAATACAGTAGCTCTAGGTTCCATGCGATTGCTATAGCTAAGGCGGCACAGGAGACATTCGGAAAAGAAAACGTCGCTATTATGACCGGCAGTGATCAGTTGGCGACTCCAGCTTTGTTTAACCGTATCGATGTGGCGAGAGTTAATCCGGATGTATATACGGGCAGAGTAAAGGTATTATTTCCGGAGGATTACGCTAGTCTTTGGTGGACGAATCACTTGATTCCGAAGCATGTATGGGATGAACTTTTCCCAGATACTCCGTTGGTAGTTAACCAGTATGTTGAATTGGTTTTCGATCCTTGTGATCAGGTGGATTCTAACTACCAAAGTATTGGCCGATTTAACGGAGAAGCAATAGTGCCTTTGCGTTTTACGAAAATCAAGAACCCGGCGTTTAAGCGCATTCGTCCTAAGACTCCGGGGCAGGCAATGCTCTTTGATGCGTTACTGGCGCCGGTGGAGGAGATACCCATCGTGGTGGCTTCGGGTACTTTTGGCACTGGTAAGTCGTTTTGCGCGGTGGCTACTGGCCTGGCCCAGGTAATGGACGAGCAATACAAAGAAATTTTTGTTTGTCCACGAGATGGTGTATTGGGGCGCGAAATTGGTTTCTTGAAGGGCGATAAAATCGATAAGATTTTGCCTCAGGCTGCACCGATTTTGGATAATCTGGAGGCCGTGATAAGCTTGATGGACGTTAAGCGGGATGTTGCGGACTCTGATTGTGGCAAAAATAGGCGCAAAGGAGGTTGTGACCAGTCTAATTTGTCAATTAAGGCTCTTGTAGAACAATATCGCGAGAGATACTTTGAGTTTGAGCCGATTATCTATATGGGTGGTCGTTCGATCAGTGGATCGTTTATGATTTACGATGAATTCCAAGATATGGAACGCGGACAAGCTAAGGCTTTGCTTTCTAGGGTTGGCAATGACAGTAAAATCGTGATACTGGGTGATCCGAACCAAACTACCAATCCGCATTTGAACCGTACTAGTAATGGTTTAAGCTATTCGGCGAGTAAGCTGGCTGGAGATCCGTTGACTGCGGTAGTTTCTTTTGATCAGAGTAGGGAAATAGTGCGTTCTGCGGCGGCTCGGCATATTGCTGAACGTTTGGCTAGCCATAAGTTCGTTAACACTTAAACAACTAGATAAAAACACAGGTGATAGCTCCGCTTTGAAGGCGGGGCTATTTTTTGTTATAATACAGATATGAAATTAGTAGTAGGTTTGGGGAATCCGGGGGCGCGATATAATTTTACGCGGCATAATTTTGGGTTTTTGGCGCTGGATTTTTATTTTAAGGTGCGAGGGTTAGAATGGAAAGATAAGCCAAAATTTGGGGCAATGTGGGGGCGTGAGGGGGATACGATTTTTATTAAACCACAGGATTATTACAATGAAAGTGGGCGAGCGGTGCAGGAATTTATGAGGTTTTATAAGATTCCATTAGATGATATTTTAGTGGTGTGTGACGATTTTAATTTGGAATTTGGGAAGTTGCGATATAGAGAGCAGGGCTCGGCTGGGGGGAATAATGGGCTGAAGTCAGTGATGGTCACATTAGGAACGACAGAATTTAAAAGGCTGCGTGTGGGAACTGGAAACGATGAGTTGCGCAGTAAGATGGGTGATGTGGATTTTGTGCTGTCTAAATTTACGCCGGAAGAGAAGGAAAAATTGCCGGGGATTTTGGGGGAAGTGGTGGAGAAAATTGAAGAGATTGTCGTCTAGAACGGTTGAATTAACGAGCTATACAGCGTACTGAGAAACCGAGGTTCCTATTGCCGCTGCCGGCGGGAGTAACGTAACCGGAATTGAAGTACAGGTCGTAGGCATTAGTGGTACTATTAACCGTACTAGACCAGTAGTAGCCGCCGCTGCCGAAATCGTTAATAGAAGTATTGCTCACGTAGCCGGACCGCACAAAGTAGAGAGGGGCTGCCATCAATCCTGCGCCAGTATTGGTTTTAGCACCATTGTAGTAGAAGTTAAGGTTAGCGAAGTCGTTATCTCCCGTGTTGTAGCTAACATAGTTTCTAATCTGTGGTAGTCTCCAACCTTTAGGACAGACAGAGTTAGTGGCTTCTCTATTTTCACCAGCAATATTATCAGCGCTAATACCCTGGGAGTTATTAGAAGCAATGGCAGCGGACCAGTTATAGTAGTTGCCAGTAAGGCCATGCCTTCCTTTGGTTTGGTCTGTGTAGCCACCACCACTATTTAAGGACCTAGGATTGTTGTTATTGTTATTCCAATTAGCGGCACTATTTACGGTGCTAGTAGAGGGAGTCCATTTAATGATGCCATTATCATTAGTGTAGCCAGTATCACCATATTCTGGATAATCATTAGTGTTAGGGTTATTGATGTGGTTTAGGTCTGTGTTTTCTGAAGTTAATGCTACGTAACCTGCTGCAGTAGGATCTGAGATAAGGTTTAGGGCTAAGTTCTGCGTCATCCAGCAGTTCCCGTCCATAAGCTTAGTGACATAGTAGATACTATTATCTCTAATGTCTACTAGTTCCATTTGAGAAGCTTCACCTAGGATAGTGGCAGCATTACAGATACTAGATGTCATATCTTGCATTTTGTAGTATTTACTGCCATCTACTTCTACTTTGTTGCTTTTTCCTATAACATCATCAAAGACTTCTTCTAGGGTAGTAGGCTGGATGAGGCTGGATGGGTGAAGGAGGACGTATTTAACCATACCCTTATAGATACCAGCTGGTTGAGTACCATCCGCATAGACATCATAGGTAGTTTGGATAGAAGAGCCTACAGACGCATTAATGATGCCACTTTCCCAGTAGGCCACCTTTTCCCATTCATCTGGTACAGCTACATAGTTGCCAGAAGCGTAATAAGTACCAAGAGTAGGTTTATAGGTACCATTTACGGCAGTGATTTTCATACCCCAGCTAGAACTACCAGCTGGATCATAGGCTCCAGTATGAATATTATGAGCAGAACCTAGATTACTAACTAGATCAGTGTTACCTTCTGTGGAATTATCTAAATCACTATTATCACCAGAAGCGCCTATAGCATAGATAACATAGCCATTGGTATCATTACATAAGGTCTTCATGGTGGTAGTGCCAATATTCTCTTTATAAGTACCAGACACTACGGAAGTGATATGAGTATCTCCACCCGTGACATTCATAGTGCAAGAGACTGGGATAGAGACAGTGAGATTATCTAGGTTAGAGTTATCTATGGCGGAAGTATGAGTGGCAGAATGGGGGAGGCTTAATGTTATGGCAGAAACAACAACTAGGGGAATAGATATGAAGAGGACGTTGCGAAAAGCGTGGTAGAAGAAATTCGTATAGTTATTAGTTTTGTTGCTGTGGTTCATATATGTATTACCCTGTTTAATTTCCTAATCTTTGTGGTGCCATTTTGTGTAAACGGGGTAGTAATACAAAAATGGCACCGCAAGGGGTGCTATATCTAATCGTTTACACTAGTAATAACCACGCAAACAATTGATGCCTTGCGGCGCCATTGTAATTTACGTGATTATCTCTAATTATAAAAACGTACTAGTGTTTCACTCAAACGATTAAATATAGCACTTTAATTGTAGCATAAAAATAATTGAATTGACAATAAAAAAGAGTGACGAAATCGCCACTACCTAGTATAACTGGACTATACTTTCATTATATCACACTTATGTTAAAATGTCAAGAAAAATGGAGGTGCCATACCGTCGTAGAAGGCGAATGAAAAGAAAACTTGTTTTCTTTTCTGAGCCGCCGCCCGATGGAAGGTCCTCCAAAATCTCAATTTTGGAGGTGCCTACCGGAATTGAACCGGTGTACGCGGTTTTGCAGACCGCTGCGTAACCACTCCGCCAAAGCACCACCTGACTTGATTATAACATAGATTTAGAGTTTCATTAAAACAATGCCGATAACTACTAAGATTGTGGCGATAAAATGTACTAAAATGACTTTCTTTTGCAATTTTTCGCGGCCGAATTTGGGCCAGATAAGAGTAAGTAAAAGCCCCATGAAGAAGATAACGATGGGTTCCACTGAATCTGAGGCGGCAGAGGCAATGGCGACGGTTGGAGCAATAACTAAGCCGATGCGATAAGAGAATTCTTGGATGATGCGCATGAGAAGGCTGGCACCAATTGGAATTAATACCTTGCGGCGGCTAGATTTGACGACTTTGGCAAGACGCCTACGCCAATGTTTGCGACTGCCAATGATGATAAGATCGGATAAGCCTCGGGCGATAAGTGCTAGACTAATCTCATTAAATAAGCCCAGTTCTGCGGTATTCGTTTGAACGAAAAGTACACCGCTGGCTACATAAAAGAGGATAGAAATAAAGGCATAAGTGGCGGCCATAATGCGGATTTTGCGACTGCGTTTTTTGGCGGTGAGGACAACCATGAGTGGAGCGCCAAGGATAATAATAGAGCCGATGAGTTGCATAATGGAGAAGGATTGCCCAAAGAACAGCCAGTTGAGCAAGAGATATAATATAGGCGAGAATTGAAAAAAGAGGCCGATATTGGTGGAATCGTCTAATTCTAGTGCTCTATAGTAAGGGATGCCGGCTAGGCTACCAAGTAGGCCAGAAAGTAGGAGTAGAATAATGGCAATAGGATCCACGGCGGATGGATTAAAACCATTGACGATTAAGACGATAATGCCGATAATAGGAAGGATTAAGCCTGAGGCGATTTTTTGAGAGACGGCACCTTTTTCTTTGAAATAATAGTCAGATGCGTAATTGTCTATAAAAATACGAAGTGCATCGGAGATAACAGCGATGGCTAGGATAGCGAGCCAACTCATGCGAAAGCTCCGTAAACTATGTAACCATAATAAAGCGCGAAAATAAAGAGCATCAGTATGCCATCAAGACGAGAAATTTGATGATCGTGGCGAGTGAGGATGAAAAGTAAAACTGCGGAGAAAATGAGCATGAAAAGATCTATCATTTGAAAACTTTCTGGAGTAATAGTGCCAAAAATGGCTACTGGGATACCCATAACGACACAGATATTGAAAATGTTGCTACCGATGATATTACCAACGACTAGATCAGTTTCTTTGCGGCGGGCGGCGACAATGGTGGTGACAAGTTCTGGAAGAGAGGTGCCGAGCGCAATGATGGTAAGCGCAATGATGCGATCTGACACACCGATGACATGGGCGATTTCGGTAGCACTATTGACTACGAGTTGGCTACCTGCAACTAGGCCGGCCAAGCCAAGGATGGCGAATAGGAAGGATTTGCCGAGTTTGTATTTTGGTTTTTCGGCTTTTTGAGATGTCATTTCGCGATTGCGTTTGGCCATGACAATAAGGTAATAAAGGAAAATACAGAAAAATAGCAGACAAATGATGGCATCGCTGCGCGAGATGGCGTCTACGGCATCGCCCACCAGAGGGATGTCTAGGAAAAGTACTATGAGTGCGGTAGAAATAAGGAGCAATATGGGAAGTTCTTTTCTAACTGTATCTTTATTTACTTTGATGGGGCAAATAAGTGCGCCGACGCCAATAAGTAGTAGTACATTGATAATATTACTTCCGATAACGTTACCGAGCAGCATATCGGTGGAGCCGGAAGCGAGAGAGCTAATGGAGACGGCAAGCTCTGGTGCGCTGGTGCCAAAGGCGACGATAGTGAGGCCGATTAAAGTTTTGCTGACTTTGAAATTGGTAGCGATAGACGATGCGCCATCTACTAGCCAATCGGCGCCTTTGATTAAAATAATAAAGCCAATGATGAGTAATGCGACTTGTAAAATTATTTCCATATGTTTGTTTTGATTATGTTTATATTGTATATAGTAACATAAAACTTCGTAAAAACAATAAAAAATGGTGCGAATGAAGAGACTCTAACTCTCGACCTCTTCCTTGGCAAGGAAGCGCTCTAAACAACTGAGCTACATTCGCATATTGATGTATTAATTATATCATATATTTTGCGACTTGCATATATTTTTGTTAAAAAATTGTATGCTATAATGGTTATATAAAATAAAGGAGAAAATATGCCGATAGGTGGAATAATAACGATTGTGGTGGTTGCGGTAGTAATTATTATAATTGCGACTGTGATAGGTGCTTATAATGGTTTGGTTAAACTAAATGAACGGGTAAATGAGGCTTGGTCTGATATTACCGTGCAGTTAAAATATCGCGCGGATTTGATACCGAACGTAGTAGAAACAGTAAAAGGTTACGCTAAGCACGAAAAAGAAACTTTCCAAATGGTGACGGAAGCTCGTAGCGCGGTGATGGGTGCGAAAACCGTAAAGCAGGCTGCTGAAGCAGAAAAAGAAATGCAGGGTGCGCTTGGGCGGATTTTTGCAATTGCCGAGGCTTATCCAGAACTCAAGGCTAATACCAATTTTGTAAAATTGCAAGAACAATTGCAGGATGTGGAAGATAAAATTCAGGCTGCGCGTAGATTTTACAATGCTGGTGCAAAAGAGCTTAATACTAAGATTTTGACCTTCCCGACGAATTTGATTAACAACATGGTGGGGCATTTTAAGAAGCGCGATTACTTTGAAGTAGAAGAATCCGAAAAAGCAAAAATCGAAAAAGCTCCAGACGTAAAGTTTTAATAGTATTGTTTTAGGCGTAAATAATGTACAAGCAAATTGCCGAAAATAAACGTAGAACCGTAGTTATTATTATGGGTTTTGTGTTAATGATCGGTGTGATTGCTGGACTGTTTGCGTGGTTTTACCGCGACCCATGGATTGCGGTATGGACTATCGTAGTAGCTATAATTTACGCTCTAATACAATATTACTTTGCGGGGAATATTGCGATGGCAATGACGGGGGCGAAGGAAATTGTGAAAAAGGATAATCCGCGGCTGTATAATATAGTAGAAAATCTTTCCATTACTACGGGTTTGCCGATGCCGAAAGTATACATTATAGATGATAAAGCACCAAATGCGTTTGCTACAGGGCGTGATCCAAAGCATGCGGCAGTGGCGGCAACTACTGGGCTTATGGATATTATGAATGATAAAGAACTAACGGCGGTGATGGCGCACGAAATGTCGCATGTAAAAAATTATGATATTAGGGTGAGTATGATAGTATTTGGATTAGTGTGTGTGATTGGGCTGATTTCTGATTTTGGATTTAGATTTATGTATTATGGGAATCGGCGGCGTGATAATGAAGGAAGTCCGGTAGGGTATGTGCTGATCTTGATCGTGGCGATACTAGCGCCGATTTTTGCGGGGATTGCGCAAATGGCAGTAAGTCGGCAACGGGAATTTTTGGCAGATGCTTCGGCGGTAAATATTACACGGTACCCAGAGGGAATGATAGACGCGTTGAAGAAATTGCAATCACATTCGCAGCCGATGCATAGCCAAAATATTGCAACGGAAGCGATGTATATAAATAATCCTTTGCGGAAAGGTTTTTTCAGCAATTTGTTCAGTTCGCATCCGCCGATAGAAAAACGTATTGAAAGGCTAGAGCATGGTAAAAACACGTTCTAAAAATAGAGTTAAAGATAAGACGATAGAAAAACTTTTGGCGGAAGAGAAAAAACCAGTGCGGGTGCGGCATGAAAAAAAAGGTTTAAAAGTAAGATTTTTGGAAACTAAGGGGAAGGTGAAGGAAAAACGCGGAGAAAGAGTGCGGTTGCACAAATCTTTTAAAAGATCTTATCGTGAAGATTATCAGCGCGATTTGGAAGTGCCGGGTATAATGTATCATATTTTTGCGACGTTTAAAATTATTTTTAAAAATTGGAAATTGTTTTTGCCGTTTTTGATTATTGTGGTGGTGTTAAATGCGGTGCTGGTGGGGATAATGAGCGAATCTAACTATACACAATTTCAAGACGTGCTAGATGAAACTAGTATGCAGGTGGCGGGCGGTGATATCGGTAATGTAGCAAAGGCGGGGTTACTTTTGATTTCTACGGTGACTACGGGCGGGCTTTCTGGTGAATCGTCTGAGACGGCGTCGGTGTTTGGGGTGATAATTTTCTTGATTATCTGGCTAGTGACGATATTTTTGTTACGGCATCGCCTGGCTGGGCATAAGGTAAAACTTCGCGATGGTCTATACAATGCGATGACGCCGCTAATTTCTACGTTTGTAGTGTTTGCGATTGCGGTGGTACAGTGTATTCCAATTTTTATATTGATTATCGTATATTCGGCGGCGGTACAAACAGACTTTTTGGCGACACCGTTTTACGCGCTAATATTCTTTATCTTTGCGGCATTGATGATGTTACTTTCTGGGTATTTATTGTCTAGTTCTTTGATTGCGTTGGTAGCCGTATCGGCCCCAGGGCTTTATCCTTTGAAGGCTTTAGGTGCGGCTTCGGATTTGATGATGGGGCGAAGGGTGAAATTTATTTTACGACTAGTGGCGCTTTTGATTGCACTGGCGATAATGTGGGTGATAGTAATGTTGCCGCTAATAGTGTTTGATCTTTGGATGAAAACTTTCGAATGGACGGCCGGGATACCGTTTATTCCGATTTGCCTAAATATTATGACTTGCTTTACGGCGATATATGTCACCGCGTATTTGTATTTATACTATAGATGGATGTTAAATTACGATACGGTTTCATAATTCACTACATCTCGGAAGCTTCGCAATGTGATAATAGATTTTATCACATTGCTTCGCCCCTTCGGCGGCAAGAATCTGCCGAAGGCGGATTTTGCCTTTATGTTCCTCGATGCAAGTGAATTATGAAATAGTACTCCCTCAAAAAAGAAAAACAGAAGTGAATTCTGATTTTTCTTTTTGATTATGATAAAATATAGGTAATGAGTAAAGTAGAGGTAGAGAAGAGGATTCTTAAATTGCGTGAGCTGATAAATGATTATCGGTATCATTATCATGTGTTAGATGAATCTATTATGAGTGAAGCGGCGGCGGATTCTTTAAAGCATGAGTTGGTGCAGCTAGAAGCAGAGTATCCAGAATTAATTACGCCAGATTCGCCTACGCAGCGGGTGGCAGGAAAGCCTTTGGATAAATTTACAAAAGTTACGCATGAAAAACGGATGATTAGCTTGGCAGATGTGTTTTCAGAAGAAGAAATTAAAGATTGGGTGACACGAAATGAAAAGCTAATTCCGGGTGGAAAAATTACTGAGTTTTTTACAGATATTAAAATGGATGGTTTAGCCTGTGCTCTTAAATATCGTGATGGTGTGTTTTATCAAGCGGTAACTCGTGGTGATGGTTTGGTGGGGGAGGATGTAACGCAAAACGTACGAACGATAGAAAATGTGCCGTTTAAATTAAATGAGCCGGGTGAAGTAGAAGTACGTGGCGAAATAGTGATTTTTAAGAAAGATTTTGAAAAGCTCAACGAAAATCAACGTAAAAAAGGTGAGCCGGAATTTGCAAATCCGCGAAATCTTGCGGCAGGGTCCATTCGGCAGTTAGATCCAAAGATTGCGGCAATCCGGCCACTCAGGTTTATTGCCTATGATTTGGTGACACCAGATTCTGTTACTTGGCACGAAGCGTATGAAAAACTGCGCGAAATGAAATTTCAGACTTCCGGTGAAGATAGAGTGTTT
The DNA here is from genome assembly GCA_017421325.1 of Candidatus Saccharimonadota bacterium. Classification (GTDB taxonomy): domain Bacteria; phylum Patescibacteriota; class Saccharimonadia; order Saccharimonadales; family Saccharimonadaceae; genus Nanosyncoccus. Next base: position 3,798 of record JAFOJO010000009.1, on the reverse strand, counting down.
TTGGCAAGCCGACAAAAAGAGCTTTTTGAATATATTCGGAATTTGGATGAGTATCGTAAAGGTTTGCCGTTTAATACGGATGGTATGGTGATAAAAATTAATGACCGTGCAGTATATGATAAATTAGGAATTGTAGGTAAGACTCCGCGTGGGGCGGTGGCATTTAAATTCCCGGCGGAAGAAGCCACTACGGTGGTGCGAGATATTGTGATATCGATCGGACGGACGGGTGCAGCTACGCCGGTGGCAATATTGGACCCAGTAGAAGTGGCGGGTAGCACGGTGCGGCATGCATCTTTGCATAATGCGGATGAGATTGCTAGGCTAGACGTGCGGATTGGCGATACGGTTATTATTTATAAAGCGGGTGATATTATTCCGCAAATTAAAGAAGTTTTAACGACTTTGCGGCTAGAGGGTACGAAACCGTTTGATTACAAGGAGGCTTTGCATCGGCAATACCCAGATTTGGAATTTGAGCGGCCGGCGGGTGAAGTGGTATATCGGGTGAAGGGGGAAAGTTCGGATTATATTCTAAAGCGGGCGGTGGAGTATTATGCTAGCAAGCCAGCGTTAAATATTGAAGGCTTGGGCGAGAAAAATGTGGCGGCTTTGGTAGACTCTGGTTTAGTGAAATCTATTGCGGATTTGTATAGATTGAGAGTGAGGCAGGTGGCACAGTTAGAGAGATTTGCGGAGCTGTCGGCGAAGAATTTGGTAGAAGCGATAACGGCAAGTAAAACGCCGCGACTGAATAAATTTATTACGGCATTAGGTATACGGCACGTGGGTGCGCAAACGGCTACGGCTTTGGCACGTAAGTTTAAAACTTTGGAAAATTTGGAAATTGCTGCGGAAGACGAGCTTTTGGCAATATCAGATATTGGCGAAGTGGTGGCGGAGTCTATATTGGCGTGGTTTAATGATGAGGAAAATATTAAACTATTAGCCGAAATGAAAGAATTAGGCGTAGCGCCTGCAGAGGAGAAGGCGGAAGATTTGCCGTTGACTGGCAAATCTTATATAGTGAGTGGCACTTTGGCTTCGATGGGACGAGAAGAGGCAGAGGATAAATTGCGGGCGTTAGGTGCTACAGTAACGTCTTCGGTGACTAAGGGAACTACAGCGTTAATTCTTGGTGAGAAACCGGGAAAATCTAAACTGGATAAAGCGGATAAATTAGGCATCTCACGAATGAATGAAGTGGAATTTTTGAAATTAATAGAGATAAGATAAATATAAGCTTGACAATTTTGGTGTAGTATGATATAATCATAGGATGTGGTTATTTTGTTCCCGGCCGCAGAGTATTTTATTGAGAGGAGAATGTGGGAATGGTACCTTATCGTGTTACAAGAAAGCGGATGACCGAGATTACCGATAGTATTGTCGAGGCTGTACGCGAAAAAGCTGCAGAGTACGATTTGAAGTACGGTGTCGTGGTGGTCAGTTATGATGGCGGAGCTTGCTTTGAGAGCCTTGCTATGGGCGAGAAAGAAATGCATTCGTTCACCCTTGAGCTGGGTGGCTCGCAGGTGCTTCCTCCTGAGGCGACGGAGGATGAATTTACGTGTGACTGCCTGGGTGTTGCGATTTCAAAAATCAATGCTGCAGACAAAGCGTATATGTGCAGCGAACGTCGCGTGCTGGTGTCTGAGCAATCGAGTGACGAAGACAACATACTCGGCCGCAAGAACTGGGGCGGATGCGTCATTTATCCGTTGTCTACCGGCTCGGCTATGTGCGGTAAAATCATGGTCGCTGTAAGCGGCGGGACTGAGGCACAGGATATCGATTGTGCCTGGGCTGCTTATGAGGCGATAACTGATTTGTCGCCTTGTCAGGTAGTAAACCCCGGTAGGGCCGCATATTATAAGTAAACACTTCTTGTCCCCGAGTTTAGAACTCGGGGATTTGCTTTCTGTAACAAAAAAAAGCACAAAAATAAGTCCTGAAAGGACTTCTTTTTGTGCTTGGTGATCTCGGCGGGAGTCGAACCCGCGTTGCCGGGATGAAAACCCGATGTACTAACCGTTATACGACGAGACCAGTTGGTAATGTCGGCGGTAGGACGCTCGCTTTGCTCGCTACCCACCTTCGGTGGGCGAACCCTTGAGTTGCCTAGCCGATATAATTATTATACCAAAAAAGATCAAAAACTGCAAGAGTAGGTGAATTCGGTGTGGTAGGAAGTTTTGTCGTAAGGTTCGGTGGGAAAAAATTGAACGAAGGTAGTGTTTTCGTCGCAATATTTTTGAAGTTGAGAAGCGTCTTGTTCGGAAAGATTGGAATTAGATAAAATGAGCTGGCGTAAAGATACTTTAGCTAGACCAGTGTCGGTATAGCGATTTAAAACTTCGGACATATCTTTATTGCCGGAAAAAACATTAGGATAGAAGTAATCTTCGTAATATTCGGTGGCGAGCTGGGAGATTTTGGATTTGGTATTATGTTCGGGATTAAGGAAGAGAGAACAAATTAGAGAAATAAAGACAGTAATAATGGCCGAAATAATGACGATAAGAATAATTTTTTGAGTGGGGGATTTAGCGCGCGAGGACAAAAAACGATTTCTGGATTTGTGGATTTTGCGACTATGTTTGTTTTTAGCATTAGCCATATACATATATTACCATAAAAATTAAGATATGATAAACTATAAGTATGAGTAAACTTTTTAAACGAACGAAAATTTTAGCAACGATTGGGCCGGCAACGAATTCGGCGGAAAAGGTTGAAGAAGTAATAATGGCGGGGGTGAACGGTTGTAGGCTGAACTGCTCGCATGGATCTAATGAAGAGCGCGACCAGCAAATAAAATGGATTCGCGAAGCGGCAGCAAAGAAAGGTCGGGCGATTGCAATTTTGCAAGATTTGCAAGGGCCAAAGATTCGTTTGGGTTTTTTAAAAGATAACCATTTGGATCTTAAGAAAGATGATGAATTGGTGCTGGAAGCAGCGGAAGGATTTGAGCATGATGGCGGGATGACGGTGCCGGTGCAATATAATTTGGCAAAAAAGGTGAAGGTGGGTGAACCACTATCTATGTTTGATGGTAAAGTAAAAAGCGAAGTAATAGATATTGTATCTGACACAGCTATTAAAGTGAAGGTACTAAACGATGGCTTTATTATGTCTAAAAAAGGACTAAATTTGCCGGATACGGATTTTGGTGGTGATATTTTGACGCCAAAAGATTTGTCGGATATTGAATACGGTGCAAAATGTGACTATGACTATGTATCGCTTTCTTTTGTGCAGTCGGCGAGTGATATTGTGAAATTAAAGGAACTTTTGAAATCGCTTGGCTCTACGGCTAAAGTAGTGGCAAAAATTGAGACCAAAAAAGCGATAGAAAGCGAAGAGCACTTGGAGGAAATTGTAAAAGCGGCGGACGGAATAATGGTGGCGCGTGGTGATATGGCAGTGGAAGCCGGTGCCGAGGTGGTGCCAATTATTCAACGTAAACTAATTGCAATGTGTCGTGCTAATGCCAAGCTTTGTATTGTGGCGACGCAAATGCTAAGTTCGATGGTAGATTCGCCAGAACCGACTCGGGCGGAAGTATCGGACGTGGCGACAGCGGTAGTGCAGGGTGCGGATACGGTGATGCTTTCTGATGAGACCGCAAACGGAAAATATCCTTTGGAAACTGTGAAAGCGATGAAAAAGGTGATTTTGTACACGCAGAATCATTCGCGTTTGGCACCAATTTCGCGACCACCAGTAACGAAAGAGCGGATTTATGATGCGATTTCTAATGCTGCGGCACGATTGGCGGAAAATATTGATGCGGAT
>JAFOJO010000040.1 GCA_017421325.1 Candidatus Saccharimonadota bacterium | reverse complement strand
GCGAGTGAAGTCTAGCTCTTTTTGATTGGCTACAACTTCATCGTTGTGGCCGAAACTGGACAAATTAAATAATGCTGATACGCTGATGGGCGGGACTAATGGGTCGCGCTTCTGATGCTTGATTTTTAACATATACCTCCTTTAAAAGGTGGGGTTGACATTTATTTAAGTGTGCGGTAGAATTGAATTAGTTTAGGTTTTATCCTCTTCTTTTATTGAAGAGGATAATTTTTGTCTTAATTAGTCCAAAGACTAGGTTCAGCTCAAAAACCATAACGCCTCCCTTCTCCCCGCATTTAACTTTTAATTTGCAACCCCACCTAAGATAGATTTTAGCATATTTTAGATGAACAGGAATATTTTTGCTAATTTCTGCATAATTCATCATATCTTGGAAGCTTCGTGATGTGATAATAAATTTTATCACATCGCTCCGCCCCTTCGGCGGCAAGAATCTGCCTTTGGCAGATTTTGCCTTTATGTTCCTCGATATAATGAATTATGCGCCATTGTAGTTCGAACTAATGAAATTATGATATAATTTAAGCATAAGTAATTTGAAAGGAATTTATTAATGCAACCAAATGGAAATATACCTGGGACAATGGGGCGGCCGGTGGCTGGGGCGCCGGTGAATAATGTAAATGTTAAGCCTGCACCTGTACCTACACCTCCACCTGCGCCAAAGCCAGCAGAGCCGGCGTTTGGAAATGGTGAGTCGGTAGTGGAAGGTAAAGGTGGTAAGAAGACTGGCTGGATATTGGTTGTAGTGCTTTTGCTGATTGTCGCGGCTGGTGGGGTTGGTTTTGGTGTATGGACGTGGATGGATAGTAATACACAAAAGGATGCTCTAAATTCGCAAATTACTTCTTTAAAACAGCAGAATAATAGTTTGCAAGAGCAACTAGATAATGGTGGGGTTGAGCATAATAACCCAATAATACAATCTTTGAATTCCGATGAAGAATATAGAGTATGGTTGAGTTCTTCTATTGTGGACGGAAAAGAAATGAGGATTGGGATTAAGGATGGAATAATTGATATTTGTAGCATCTATGAGACAAACGGCGCCTTTGTTGGTGATTGCACGATCGATGGTGTTTCTGGCGAAATTTTTAATGTGGTAGAATTTGGGCAAGGACAGGATAATTCGGATTCAAATATTGGTTTTATCATGACGGACGGTTCTGTTTATTATTTCCCGTTTGTTGAGGCCATGAAAAATAATGACTTCAGCATAAAAGGCAAATTGAATGTTGACGGATTTGTTACTGATGCTATTGAGATTACTGCCGGTCCTACAGATCCTGGCGTAGCGGGTGGTTACGGCTCTACGATCTTCATCCTTAAGGATGGTACTTATGTTAAGTTTGACGAAACGATGTTAAAATAACTATAAGATAGAGAGGATAAGAATTAGCACTCTTGCATTGTGAGTGCTAATTTGCTACAATAGAGGTATTATGCAAGAAGAATTTAGTGAAATCATGAATCGGTTGAGTGAAAATGCGCGGTTTGCACTGCAAAAGGCGGATTTTTACAGTAAAAGATATAATAATGGCTATATGGGGACGGAGCACTTGTTGCTTGGAATTATGAGCATAGATATGTCTACTGGTGCTAAGATGATCCGCGACCAAGGCGCTACGTTGGAAGAAGTGGAAAAAGCACTAAACAAAACCGCAGTAGAGGTGCCAGGGAGTGATATGGCGATGATGTCGTTATCTGAGGCAGTAATTTTGACTTTGCGTATGGCGCAGAACTATACACGTGAGCAAGGATTGACGGTGATTGGTACAGAGCATATATTATACGCTCTGCTTTCTCAGCCAAACTCACGAGCTTCGCTGATACTAACTGGGTTAAAGGTGGATACGGAAAAACTGTTGGACGAAATAGAAGATTTGGTAGAAGAACAGACGAAAGATGAAAAGCTAAAGGCCGAAAAAGCAAAATATTTAAAAAAGTCGCCACTGAAGTTTTTGACGCGATATGGGAAGGATTTAACCGAAGAGGCGAAAGCTGGAAAATTGGATACGGTCATTGGGCGAGAGAACGAGATAGAACGAGTAGTGACGGTGCTTTCACGGCGGACAAAATCCAACCCAGTGCTAATTGGTGAAGCGGGGGTAGGTAAAACAGCGATTGTAGAGGGTTTGGCGACTAGAATTGCTAAGAACGAAGTGCCCGGAAATCTAATTGGCAAGCATATTTATCAGGTGGATTTAAGCTCGGTGGTGGCTGGTACAAAATTCCGTGGAGAATTTGAAGAACGAATTAAGGGGATAATAGATGAAGCTACGGGTGACGATTCGGTATTATTGTTTATAGATGAAATCCATTTACTTAGCGGCGCAGGGTCTAGTGAAGGTAGTATGGATGCGGCGAATATTTTAAAGCCGGCATTGGCTAGAAACTCTATTAATTTAATTGGTGCAACGACTTTAGACGAATATAGAAAAAGTATTGAAAAAGATAAGGCACTTTCACGTAGATTTCAGACGGTGATGGTGGAGGAACCTTCGGCTACGGTGACGCTTCGGATTTTGAAGGGGATCAAAAAACATTACGAAAACCACCATGGCGTGGTAATACCGGATGAGATTTTAGAAACGGCAATTACGATGGGGCAACGATATATTAATGACAGATTTATGCCGGATAAGGTGATAGATATAGTGGATGAGGCTTCGGCGATTTGTAAGGTAGCGGCAGATAAAAAAGGTGGTGGCAAGTACAAGAAATTGAAGATTGAAAAAGCAACACTAGAAAATAAGATTTCTGATGCAGCGGAAAAAGAAGATTATGAGAAAGCGGCGAACCTGAAGACAGAACTTGCAAAACTAGAGCAAGAAATTAAGAAATTAGAAAAGGCTGGTGTAAAGAAAATGGAAAATCCGACTCTTACGGAAGAGAATTTGGCGACCGCGGTATCACTAAAAACTGGGATACCGGTGAGTAAGGTGCACGGGTCAGAAATGAAGATGTTGATAAATCTGGAAGATGAGCTGAAAAAATCTATCATTGGGCAAGACGAAGCGGTAGCAGCGGTGGCGAAGGCGATACGGCGGGGCCGGAGTGGGATTACGGATACGCGGCGCCCGATTGGCTCTTTTCTATTTATGGGGCCAACCGGTGTAGGCAAGACGGAACTAGCGCGAGTGATTGCTAAGGAGGTGTTTGGTGGGGAAAATGCGCTGGTAAAGATAGATATGAGTGAGTTTGGCGAAAAGCATAATGTGTCGCGGCTGGTTGGTGCGCCAGCTGGGTATATTGGCTATGATGATGGTGGTAAGTTAACCGAAGCGGTGCGGCGCAAGCCATATTCGGTGATACTATTTGATGAGATTGAAAAGGCGCATCCGGATGTATTTAATTTGTTGCTACAAATTTTGGAAGATGGCGTGCTGACCGATGGGCAAGGTAGTAAAATTAAATTTAACAATACAATAGTGATTTTGACTTCGAATTTAGGTTCGGCGGATATGTATAGAGAGAGCGAATTAGGGTTTAGCGCTAAAACAGCGAAAGATAAAAAAGCTTTAGCGGAAGAATATGAAGAAAATAAATCTTATGCGATGAAGGCTTTGAAGAAAGTAATGCGACCGGAGCTGATAAACCGGTTGGATAATATATCGGTATTTCATGCGTTGACAAGAAAAGATGTGGAAAAGATATTTGATAATTTGATTTCTGATTTAAGAAGAAGATTGGCAACAAAGGGGATTGGCATAAAGATTGATGAAAAAGCGAAAGACTATTTGATAAATGAAGGATATGACCCGAAAAATGGAGCTCGGCCGCTACGCAGGAAGATAGAAGATGAAGTAGAATCGCTACTTTCGGAAGAAATTATTGCTGGGAATTTGCAAAAAGGCGATATTCCGATTTTGAAATTAGTAAATAAGAAACTTAAATTAGTGAAGGAGTAAAATGGCAAAAAATTATTTAGTACCTACAGTTGTAGAAGAAACTAACAAGGGGGAGAGGGCGTACGATATCTATTCGCGTCTTTTAAATGATCGAATTATATTTCTTGGCGAAGATGTAAACGCGCACACGGCGAATTTGGTGGTGGCGCAGCTATTATATTTGGCGCACGAGGATTCGAAAAAACCAATTAAGCTATACATTAATTCACCTGGTGGGTCAGTTTATGATGGCCTCGCAATAATTGATACCATGAATTATATTGAGTCAGATGTGGAGACGATTGGGATTGGCTTGCAGGCTAGTATGGGTGCGATGCTACTTTCTTGTGGGGCGAAAGGCAAGAGATATTGCTTGCCGAACTCGCGGATTATGATACATCAGCCGTCGTCTGGTACGGAAGGGAAAATTACGGATCAGGAAATAATGCTGAAGGAAGGTATTTTCCTAAAAAAGCGCCTAGCGGAAATTTTTGCTAAAAATACCGGCAAGGATTTGAAGCAAGTAGAAAAAGATATGGACCGCGACAACTGGATGAGTGCGGAAGAGGCAAAAGAATACGGTATAATTGACGAAATTATAAAATAGATCAGTATATACGGTGCAAACTTTATAAAGTTTGCAGATATTTATAAAGTTTTGATGAGATAAAAATAAAAAATTTGCGTTGGATTTTAATGGTGCTTGTGGTAAAATGAAAATATGACAGAAGGTAAGGTGTGGGGAAAGAAAAATAGTTGGTTGGCGATTTTGTTGGTGATTTTGACTCTACTGCTTGTCGCTTGCGTTGTTGTGTTTTTGATAGCAAGCGGTAGTCTTAATAGGAGTAATGATCGGGCTGATGGTGGAGAGTCGAACGGCTATGAACAAGTCGAAAGTGCAGAAGATTACGAGACGGTGATTGAGGTGACCAATGCGGAAGGTTCTGCTTCGACGAGTGCCGGTGGAGGCGTAGAACGTTGATATGAGAAATAACAGGTTTTTGATCTTTTCTGGTTTAGTGGCGGTGGTTTTTTGTGCGGCTTTGATTTTTAATGTATCTAACGCAAAGGCGGATGATAGTAGCTTTAAGATTTCCGCAAATGTGAATTTTGGGATTAATAATTGTGAATTAGGCGATGAAGAAGTGAGTTGTCAGTTTTACATAAAACCGGAGGATTTTATCATAATTGACGAATGTAGCGGGTCTATTACTAGGCAAATTTTGCAGATAGATATTGATCCGAAAGATAATTATGGTATGTCAAAAGCAACTGATTTATACCTTGGCTATTGGCAAAATTGTAATGATAGTAAACTGCAGGATAAGAGGATTCTTAACTATGACGTAAGCATAGATAAAAACAAGCTGAAAAGTAAAGAAATCGTAGGTGATGTTACTACGGTAGAATACACGGGGCAGTTTTGCTTTGACGTTGATATACATTGGCGAGAAGATGGTAGCAACTGGGTGACTCATGGCAAAGTAGATAATTATTGTGGTGATATTAAAGTGACAGAGAAAAAACCATCTGGCTTTAGTGGTAAGTCTACGGTAGGAGGCGTGACGACTGGATGGGTAAACGCAATAACTTCAAAAACGGCCGTAATAAATAATTGCGTAGTAAGTGGTTGTAAAATTAAGTTTACACATAGTCTAAGGCGCAATGCTGGTTATGGAACAACTAATTATAAAATTACTAGGACTTCAAATTATTCTAAGATGGGAGTAGATGGTAGAGAATTGAAAAGTGGGACGGAAAAATTTAGTGGCGGAAACGAGATAGATGAATATAGCGAAACTGTAACGTTGGTACCTGGGCAAGTAGTATGTGAGGAGATGCGCTTTAGAATTAACAGTAATGATGAAAGCCGTGCAACTACGGTGTGCGCTATGGCTTTAGGTGAAGTATCAACTTCTATAGACCAAATGGTGGCTAATAACAGTGTAGAAAAATATAAAGAGATGCAAAAGGACATATTCGCGAAGCCCGGAGACGAACTAACATATAAGACTATTTATGACCCGGTGTTGCAATATGCATATTATTTATCGCCGCAAAAAATAAAGATCAATGATGGAGGAGTATTGAATCCTTATCCGCTTGCTTCGATATTTGGATCGGTCTTTAATTATTATAAGGGTGATAGTTTTGGGTATTGGCATAACTCGTTTTCGGTGTCTGGGCCAAATATAGGACTGTTTAAAGATTATTATGGAGGAGAGGATTTTTATGAAGATTATATTGGAGATACTACCAGGAGGGAAGAATTAAATGAATACAAGGTAGCATCAAATGACGTAGGGAGGAGTTTGGATGTAAGTGCTGAGACTAATTTGAATGATAATACAAAAACCACGCTCAGTAAGATAATTTTTTCTAGCTATAAGGAGGATGGCAAATACTATAATTTGGGCAATGCAAAAACTGCGAAAATTTCTAGTATTGCTAGCGTGAAGGTGCCGTTTAATTTTAGCAATCAGACAAAAATTGCTTCGGTGGACGGCGTTGTTTATGCGGGGGAAAAGGCTAATATAGCTTACGAGATTATTACAAGTCCGAAACAAAGTATTTATTTTGATGACAGCTATGCGACTGTAGTGAAGAAAGCAAAGTGGAAGGTGGAGATTTGTTATGGGGAAAATTACGGAAATTGTTATTGGAGTGACGAGAAAGAGGGGACTTTACACGACGGCAAGGGGATTCATGATGAGTCGGTGAAGAGTGATGATAGTACGAGCACTATAGAGAATATTCCGGATGTTCCGGCGGGTACAAAGGTTAGGGTGAGATCTGCGGTTTATCCTGCAGCTAGTAGTGATGAATGGGATGGCTGGGATGATGTAAATGGCAACTATACTTGGGCTTACTCGGAGCCGGTGGAATTAATGGTGGCAAAGAAGCCAAGCTTCCAGGTGTGGGGCGGGAGTGTATATTCGGCAGGTGAAATTGATATACCAATTGCGAATAAAACAAATTTAGCTGGATATGGTGAGGTGGCCTATACGTTTGGCTCGTGGACGGAACTAGGCTTAGTGGCAGATGGTTTGGTGAAAGGTTTAGCAAGTGGCGCAGGGTTAGGCTATGCTAGGAATGATGGCGGAGAATTGTGGCCAAATTATACTTTTATGAGTAATGGGGTAACAACTAATTACGTTGGTGATGGGAATAATAATTATGTAAGTAACACTAATCTTCCGGGCGGTAGCGAAGGCGAAGACTTTTGCAGAATGAGTACATTGAGCTTTGCGAATGTTGATTGTATTAATGGTAGTGTGGGGAATTTGAATAAAGAGTCGTTAAGCAGTAGTGCTAATTCGAATAAATCAGCTTTGATTGCAAAATTTAATGATACTGAGAGCGCTGAGTATACGCTTGAGCAACATAATGAAATATTAGATAGCTATAATATTGGCGCAATGGAAATCACCAAAGGCGAGACAAAAATAATAACAGTGCAAAATGGCACCGCAAAAATAAATGGTAATATAAAATATGCCAACGATAGCTATACTACTATGGCGGAAATTCCAAAATTAATTATCTATGCGAAAAATATAGAAATAGATTGTGCGGTAGAAAGAATTGATGCGGTGTTGATTGCAGACGGCAGTGTGAACACTTGTAATTCTGGAGACGTAAACTTGCAACAAAATTCTACACAACTAAAAATTAATGGTTCTGTAGTTTCTGATACGATTGATTTGAACCGGACTTATGGCGCGGCGACGGGAGCTAATTCTATTATTCCGGCAGAGATAGTAAATTATGACACATCTTTGTATTTGTGGGCAAATCAGCGTTCTGATATCACTAGGACTGGTAAAATTATGACAGCGTATCAGCATGAATTGTCGCCGCGATATTAATATACGGATTGGCGTGTTATAATATATTGATATGAAGATTTTATGGACTGATGGCAGTGCAGAGCCGAACCCGGGGCCGGGCGGGTTTGCGGTGATAGAAGTGATTGGCGGTGAGGCTAAACCTGTGGTGTTAGGGAAGGAAGAAGAATCGACTAATATTCGAATGGAAGGGAAAGCTTTAATTGAGGCGATGAAATATGCCGGTGAACAGGGTTGTGAAATCCATACAGATTCGGAATTTTGGATTAATGTATTAAAAAAGTGGGCGCCAACCTGGGAAAGTAATGGCTGGAAGAAAAAAAGTGGACCGATAAAAAATTTAGAGATAGTAAAAGAGCTATGGCAACTTTATCATAAATATCCAGTATCTTTGCATTGGGTGAAGGGACATGTGGGGATAGAATTTAATGAATTGGCGGACGAATGGGCGAACCGAGCTAGGGCAGGTGCAACAATAGATAAATTATGATAAAATGATCTTATGAAATTATCAGAAGAATTGATTTATCGTGGTTTTCAGGCCGAGACTACGATTGAAAACCCAACAGATTTAGACAATCGTGAATCTAAAAAGTTTTATTGGGGAGCAGACCCGTCGGCGGATTCTTTGACGATCGGAAATTTGGCAGCATTAATGATGTGTGCGTGTTTTGTGCGACACGGGTATGAACCGTATTTGTTGGTGGGTGGAGCGACTGGGCAGATTGGTGATCCAAAAGAAAACGGCGAACGCGATTTAAAAACTTTGGACGAAGTAGAGCATAATAAAAAGTGTATTAAAGCGCAAATTGAGCGAGTAGTGAATGCGGAAAACGTGACAATGGTAGATAACTACGACTGGTTTCGCGAGATGAAATATTTGGATTTTTTGCGTGAGGTAGGAAAAGCGTTTTCGATGACGCAGCTGTTAGACCGGCAGTTTGTGCAAAATAGGATTGGCGAAGGTGGCGGAGGCATTAGCTATGCGGAATTTTCATATACGTTAATTCAGGGTTATGATTTTTTGCATCTTTATCGCGAACATGGCGTTTCGTTGCAACTTTGTGGTGCAGATCAGTATGGTAACTGTACTAGTGGGATACATTTGATTCGGAGATTAGAAAATGGAAATGCGGATGTGTGGAGCACGCCACTGGTGATTGATCCGGTAACGGGGCGGAAGTTTGGTAAGAGCGAAGGGAATGCGGTGTGGTTAGCAGCCACTGATAATGGCAGCGGGAACTACACTTCGATTTTTGACTTTTATCAATTCTGGCTAAATCAGCCAGATGAGGCAGTAGAAAGTTTGATAAAAATTTATACGCTTTATGATAAGGAAACGATTGAGGATATTTTGAAACAACATTCTTTGGCGCCAGAAAAGCGAATTGCGCAAAAGGCTTTGGCGCGAGGGGCAACGGAAGTAGTGCATGGGTTAGAAAATGCGGAAGCGGTAGAAAATCTAACCGCAATGCTGTTTGATAGAAATACGAATTTTGCAGAATTTATGGAAGATGAAATTAATGAATTTGCAAACTTTTTGCCAACGGTAGAGAAAGGCATGCTTTTGGTAGATGCTTTGGTGAATAATGGTTTGGCGGAATCGAAGAAAAAGGCGCGGGAATTTGTTGCGCAGGGCGCGATTACGATAAATGGCGTAAAGGTGAAAGAAGATATAGAATTAAAACAAACAGCGATTATTAAAAAAGGCAAAAATAAGTTTTTGATTGTAAAATGAAGTATTTAGCGGTTTTGGGTAGGCAGCCAGAAATATCAATTGCGGAAATTGAAGCACAGTGTTTGGCGGGTCCTGTCGCTACATTTTCTCCCACCGTGCTCGGCTCGCGCCTGCGCGCAGCGGGGGTCCCCCAAGTGGCGTCACCCGCCCATTTCGAGTTCATTTCTGATATTGAACCAAAAATCGATCGTTTTGGCGGAGTGCTTAAGTTGGCAATTGAATTAGAAAAAAAACCTTTAGAGTTTTTGCAGGAGTTGCCAGAGGGGAAGATTACGATTGGAGTGAGCGATTATTCTAAAAACGCTTCTAGAAGGACTGCTGCTATGGAAGCTTTGAAGCTAAAGAAGATTTTGGTGCGACATGGACGTAGTGTAAGGGTGGTGGAAAATAAGGATGCGACACTTTCCACGGCGACATCTTTGCATAATGGGCTTTCCGGTAAAAACAAACGTAAGGTAGAGCTAATCAAGGCCAATAACGATTGGTATAAAGTAATTGGCGTGCAAGATATTGATGCGTATACTAAGCGCGATCAAGCACGGCCGGCGCGGGATGCTAAAGTTGGGATGTTGCCGCCAAAGTTGGCACAAATTTTGATAAATTTGTGTGGGCCTTTGCCGGAGGGGGCAACGGTTTTGGACCCGTTTTGCGGAACTGGTGTAGTTTTACAGGAGGCTTTGCTGATGGGTTATCGAGCTTGCGGCACAGATATTAGTGAAAGAATGGTTGAATATAGTGATAAAAATTTAAAACACTTTGATTTTAAGAATTATGAGGTGGGAGTTGGAGATGCTACTTCTTTTCATTGGAACCAGCCGATTGACGCGGTGGCGTGCGAAGGATATCTCGGCAAACCATTCGCTAAAATTCCATCCGAAATGGAATTAAAGGAACAAAAACAGGAGTGTGGGGCGATAGTTTTAGGATTTTTGAAGAATTTGGCAGACCAAGTTAAAGCCAGTGCTCCAGTAACTATAGCAGTACCGGCGTGGTTGCGGAAAAATAAGACGTATGAACGCTTAGATATACTTGACTTAATAGATAAGTTGGGGTATAATGTAGAGAATAAATCGCGCGAGGGGTTACTTTATCATCGGGATAACCAGGTCGTAGCGAGAGATATAATAATATTAAGGAAGAAATAAATGTCACACGTAAAAGCTGGCGGTACCGCCAAAAACGTCCATAACAATGCTGGCCAGCGCCTTGGCGTTAAGCGCTTTGGTGGCCAAAAAGTTAAAAACGGCGAAGTATTAGTTCGCCAAACTGGGGCTACAAAGATTGCCGGCCCAGGTACTTATATGTCACGTAATTTTACTATCCATGCTGCTAAGGATGGTGTAGTTACTTTTGTAAAAACTAAGAAGACGCATTTCTCTGGTAAATCATTGCCAAGAGTTCGCGTGGAAGTCCGTTAGTTAAATAACCCCGTTGGGGTTATTTTTTATGCTATAATTTTGTTATGGCTAAGAAGAAAAAAGCGAAGTTTTCTTTTCGGGCAATATTGTCTATTTTGACGGCTGCGTTGGTGGGTTATGTGATTTACCAGAACTGGCCGGATATTTTGGAGACACTAAATCATTTGCAAGATGCTAACATCTTTGTATTGATTTTATTGATTCCTGAGCAGCTATTTATGTATTATGCTTGCGGGCAGATTTTCTTTTCGTATTTAAGAAATCAGAGAAATGCACAGAAATTCTCTAACAAAGAAATTTTGCGAATATCTACAGAATTAAATTTTGTAAATCATGCTATACCGGCAGGTGGAGTGGGCGGATTAGCGTTTTTGACTTATAGGCTGTTGCCTTTTGGTGTGTCGGCAGGGCAGGCGAGTTTCTTATATATATTTAGATATGCGGTAACCACAGTGATAAATTATGCACAGGCCTTGGTGGCGATTGCAATACTTTTGATTTTTAATTTGATACCAGATGAAGCAAGGTGGATTATTCCAGTGTCGCTACTCATGAATATGGGGGTATTTTTCTTTCTGTGGTTGGTGGTGTATATTGCAAGTAGTAGTAAGAGGATTGAATTCTTTTCAAAAACGGTTTCAAAGTTGATGAATGCGGCGGTACGTTTGGTTACCTTTGGACATAAAAAACAATTAATGCGGTACGATAAAATTAGCAATTATTTTGCGGACATTCACGAGAGTGTAAAAATTGCCAAAGAAAATAAAAGGTATTTGAAAAAGCCGGCGCTGTGGGGGTTGATTTATAGTTTTTGTGAGATTGCAACATATTGGATAGTGGCAATATCGCTAGGGCGACCAGAGCTTTTGCCGTACATTATGGTGGGTGAGGCGATTGGCTCAGTGTTTGATGGAATTGTACCTTATGGATTATATGAATTAGGTATGGCGGGCGTAATGATTGCGCTAGGCGTGGATTTCCCAACGGCAACTATTGTGACGGTAATGACGAGGGTGATTACTTTGGTATTTACGATCATTTCTGGCTCGTGGCCATATTATAAGGCGATACAGGGCAAGAAGAATGCAAAATGAAATCAAATTAACACCAACTGAATTTTTAGTGGTGGTGAACCAGACGTTAGAGTATACCTATTCTGCGGTGACAATAGTGGGAGAGGTGGCGAGTTTTAAAGTGAATCAGGGGAAGTGGGTATTTTTTGATATAAAAGACGAAGAATCTTCGGTGTCGTGTTTCATGACTTTATATCAACTAAGAATGCCGTTAGAAGATGGAATGAAGGTAGTGGTATGTGGGGTGCCGAAGGTAACGAAATGGGGAAAGTTTTCTTTTACGGTGCAAGCGGTGCAGCCGGTAGGCGAAGGTAGCTTAAAGAAGGCCTATGAACTATTGAAAAAGAAATTAGCAGATGAAGGGCTATTTGATGTGAAGCGGAAGCGTGAAATTCCGAAAGATTTAACTAAAATTGGCGTGATTTCTAGTACGGCAGCAGCAGGGTATGCGGATTTTATTAAAATAATTAATGCTAGATGGGGTGGGTTAAAAATTCAAGTAGCACATACGCAGGTGCAGGGGCTTGATGCGCCAGACCAAATTATAAGGGCTTTGAAATATTTTAATGAAAAAAGTGAAGTGCAGATGATTGCGATTTTGCGCGGTGGTGGGAGTGCGGATGACTTAGCGGCGTTTAACGACGAAGCTTTGGTGCGAGCGATTGCGGCGTCGAAAATCCCGGTGATTACGGGGATTGGGCACGAGGTGGATGAATCCTTATGTGATTTAGTAGCAGATGTAAGGGCTTCTACGCCGTCTAACGCGGCAGAAATGTTGACGCCAGACAAAAAGGCAATTATTGCAAATGTTGATACTTCGGTGGCGAGAGTAAAAAATATAATTTTGGATAAGATTGAAAGTGCATTAAATGGTAGTTCTGAAAAAATATCGAGAGCGGAGCGAGAGATAAAACATAAAATTGAGAATTTTAGCAGTGAACTAAAACAAAAAATAAAAGTGCTTGAAGCAATGAATCCAGAAAAGGTATTAAAGCAAGGTTATGCGATTATTAGCGGCAAGATTTCGCCGGGTAATGTTGTAAAAATTACAACATTTAAACAAGAAATTGAAGCGGAAATAAAGGAGATGTATGAGCGAAAATAAAACTTTAAATCAAAAAATTGAAGATTTGGAAAATCAAGTAGAATGGTTTTATTCGGACGAGTTTAGTTTGGATGAGGCGGCAAAAAAATACAAAGACTCGATTGGGCTGGCAAAAGAAATTGAAAACGATCTGAGGGAATTAAAAAACGAAATTGAAGTTTTGACGGAAGATTTTAGTAAATAATATGGTATAATGGGCTTATGGAAAGTGGACAGACGCCATTTATGCAAGCCATACCACCGGTGCAGGCAACGCCGAGCGGGATGCCGATGGTGCAACAAGTGCAAGTAGTGCCAGCAAAAAAGAAAGATGTAGCAGGATTAATTAAGACCATTGCAATTATTGCGCTTTCTTTGGTTGCGATAACATTTATCGGGTTGTTTATTTGGATATTCGTGCAGTATAATGAGGCGCAGTCTGACCTAGATGGTAAGCTGGCGATAGCAGCAGCCGAAGCAAGAGATGAGCAAGCCACAAAAGATGAAGAAGAATTTTTAGAGCGGGAAAAATATCCGTATAAGATTTTTTCTGGTCCAGCGGATTATGGCCAGCTGACTTTTGAGTATCCAAAGACTTGGAGTGTATATGTGGCGGCGGATGCATCGAGTGGTGGAGATTTTAACGCTTACTTTAACCCAATTCAGGTAGATGCGGTGGGCAGGGAGACTGTCAATGCATTGAGGGTATCTATTCGCAATAAAAGTTTTGAAGATGTAACAGAAGAATATCAGAAGGCCATGAATAAGAAGAATTCGAATTTAACGGTAGAATCGGTGACGATAGGAAATGAAGAAAAAGGTACTTCTGTAACGGCCAACCGTTATACGGGGACAATTCCAAACACTGATTTAAGTGGTTATATTGTGGTATTTAAGATTCGGGATAAAACTGCGATTTTGCAGACGGATAGCGTGCTATTTAAGGAAGATTTTGATAAGTTATTAGGGACAATTGTATTTAACGCCTAGAGGTGTGTTATAATGGGGGGTATGGATAAGGAGGTAGATGGTATTTTAGTGGCGGCGCATGAGTTAAAGGCGCCACTAGCGGTACTAAGGCAGCTGGCCTTATCGTTTGACGAGATGGATATGCGGGGTGAACACATTCGCTCCGAAATGATTAGTGTGTCGGAGCGGGCGATTAAGCAGGTAAATGATTTAACTAAGATACGGCGACTCGAGGATGGGCTATTTGTGATGGAGCCGGTGGCAGTACGGGAAGTATGTGATGCGGTGTCGCGTGAGTTAGAATATTTGTTTAATTATAATCGGCGGGATTTATATATTAAATACAGTAATCGGGCGAGGCTAGTGACGGCGAATCGGGAACTATTGTATAGTGTGGTATATAATTTTCTGCTAAATGCGATGCATTATTCGGGTGATGAGACGCGGGCGGAATTAGTGGTGCGAGACGTAAAAGATAAGGTAAAAATAGAAATTCGGGATTATGGACCAATGCTGCCTATGGACGTGTGGCGTGAGATGAAGCGAGGGTGGGTAAAAAAACCAACCTCTATTGCGATGCGGCCAGGGTCTTCGGGACTAGGGCTTTATATTGCCTCAAAGTTTTCGCGGTATATGAATGCGAAGGTGGGGGTGGTGCGGCACCGAGATGGTACGAGTTTTTACGTAGATTTGCCGGTATCTACGCAAGCGAGTTTATTCTGATGATTTTTGTAATTGATGATGACGAAATAATGGCGGAGTGTGTGGCGCGGGCTACGGGTCGGGAAGCTAAGATTTTTGCTAGTGCAATTGAGGCAATGCAAGCTTTGGATGAGGAGACACCAGGAATGATTTTTTTAGATATTTTACTGGATGGACCGGACGGGTTTACGTTTTTGAACGAGCTAGTTTCATATACGGATACGGCGAAAATTCCGGTGGTGATAATTTCTTCACTAGATTTAAGTGATAAAGATCTATCTGTTTATGGTGTAGTAGGGGTATTGGATAAGGCAGAAATGGTGCCGAAGGATATTAAACGATATGCTAGGCAATACTGTTAGAAAGGATATTCGAACTTTGGGGTATGTACTGAAGCGCACTAATTACGGTGAAGCAGATAGGATTTTAAATTTAATTACACCGCAAGGAAAAATATCAGCAATAGCTAAGGGAGTGCGAAAAGAAAAATCAAAACTAGCCGGTGGAATAGAAATGTTTACGTTGACGGATTTTAATATACATTTAGGGCGAGGCGAGTTTGGCGTGGTGACGGGTGCGAAAATGATGAAACATTATGGCGAAATAGTAAAAGATTTTGGCAAGATGGAGCTTGCGGCAATGATGTTAAAAAAAATAAATAAGACAGCAGAAAATTCAGACAATGCAGAATATTTTAACATATTAGACCAGAGCTTAGCGGGGTTAAATGCTGGCGAAAATGTGGAATTAGTAGAGGCGTGGTTTTTAATGAATTTAACTAAAGCTATGGGCGAAGAAATTAATTTGTATCGGGATACAAAGGGTGAAAAATTAGTGATAGATGTAAGATATGTTTGGGATGCGATGGAGGGAGTATTTATGGAAAATAAGCAAGGAGAATTTGGGGCGGATGAGATTAAGATGTTGCGACTTGTGCTAGCGGCGGATTTAAATGTAGTAAAACGTGTAAAATTAAACGATGAAATGGCAAATAAAATAGCGAGATTTGCGCGAGTGGCGAGTAGAATATAAATATGGTATAATGTAGCCATAAAAAGGAGATAAAATGGCAGATTTTAATAAAGTTTTGACGCCGGGGGATTACGAAAAAGGTGAACTTAATGTAGTGATTGAGATCCCGACTGGATCTAATCATAAAATTGAGTGGGATCGCGAGCACGCTTGCTTTATGCTAGACCGGGTAGAGCCGATGGCTTTTGCAAAGCCTTGTAACTATGGTTTTATTCCTCAAACGATTGATGAAGATGGCGACGAGCTAGATGTATTAATGATCACCGATCAGCCACTGACTACTGGTATTTGGATGAAGGCAAAAATTTTGGGCGTGATGAAGTTTGTAGACGGTGGCGAAGTGGACGATAAGATTATTTGCGTACCGGCAGACGACCGCAACAACGGTGACATGTATAATAAATTGGAAGATTTGCCGAAGCAACTAATCAAGCAAATTGAATTCCACTTTAATCATTACAAAGACTTAAAGAAACCTGGTACTACAGAAGTGAAGGCATTTGAAGGTTTAGCCTCGGCAAAGAAGGTAATCAAGGCTTCGATTGAACGCTATTTGGAGGCGCATCCAGATCTTAAATTTAAACAAGATATAATGAATGCAGCGAATGAAGTGAAAAAAGCTTTTGAAGACGCAAGCAAATAAGAAAGATTTTAAAAATACCCCCGGTAAATTTGGGGGTATTTTGATGTGTGATTATTTTGTATCTTGGGTGGTCTCGTTGGTTTCTGTGGTAGTTTTGTCGTCTATTGCCTCGACGTTGTTGGTGTCTACGTTCTTTAGCATTTCCATAAATTCGATTTGTTGCTTAACATCAGAAGCGGTAATGTTGGCATATTGGTCTTCGGCCATTTCTACGACAATGTATTTGCCGTTGGTATAGATGCTTTTGACGCCGGTTTGATCGATACTTTTGTAGGCTTCGATGGAGGATTTAGCGGTAGCTTCGTCGGCGAATTCCATGTAGGTAATCATGCCGGTGATATCGTCGCCGGAGTAATAATAAACTAAGTGAGTTTTGATTGGCGTAATTTCGGTTTTTTCTTCAGACAATTCGTCGCTATTAACGGTTAGGACGTATTTGGTATTATCAGAAACAAAGTATGCGTCGTTTAAGTTAGTAGTGCCTTTGGTGGCGAAAATGATTGCTACTACGATAACCGCAATTACAAGTACACCTGTGCAAATGCCGATAATTAGATTTTTATTATTTTTCTTCTTCTTAGCTTCCTCAGCCATAAAATCTCCTTATTATAGAGATATTATAACATAAGCTATTAGAGCTCGGCAATGCTGACGCGAATTTGCTCGGTAGTGTCGCGGTCGCGGACGGTAACGGTATCGTCTTCTAGCGTATCGAAGTCTATTACAATGCATTTTGGGGTGCCGATTTCGTCTTGCTTGCGGTAGCGCTTGCCAATGTTGCCGGAATCATCCCAGGTAACGAAGGTGTATTTGGCGCGAAGCTGATCGTAGACTTCTTTGGCTTTAGCCACGAGCTCTGGTTTGTTTTTGAGGAGTGGGGAAACGCAGAATTTATACGGGGCTAAGTTTTCTGGAAGTTTTAACACAATGCGCTTGTCGCCATCGGTATCTTCTTCGGTGTAGGCGCTAGATAACACAGCCAGGAATAGGCGCTCTACGCCAATAGATGGCTCTATCACGTGCGGTACGAAAGTTTCGTTGGTAACTTTGTCGCGGTATTCCATTGATTTGCCAGATTCGCGGGCGATATTTTGTAAGTCAAAATCGGTGCGGTAGGCTAGGCCCATTAATTCTTCTTCGCCGTTTGGATAATCAAACATTAAGTCTACCGTGCGTTTGGAATAGTGGGCACGGTCTTGTTCTGGCACTTCGTAATCGTGCAATTTTTCTTTTGGTAAGCCCATGATTTCTTCAAGGAAATAGTGATTGTCACTAAGTAATTTTTCGAAGTTTTCTTCCCAGGCATTAGGTGCTATGAAATATTCGATTTCCATTTGGCCACATTCGCGGTCGCGCAAGATAAAGTCGCGCGGGGAAATTTCGTTTCTGAAGGCTTTGCCTTGCTGGGCGAGGCCGAAAGGCAGGTTAGGGTAAATGGTATCTATTACGTTTTTATAATTAGTGAAAATGCCTTGGGCGGTTTCGGGGCGAAGGTAGGCTACAGAAGTATCATCATCTACTGCACCTACGTGGGTTTTAAACATCATATTAAACTTACGGATCGGTCCCCAATTTTCTTTGCCGCAAACTGGGCATTTAGTATGGGTAGCCAAAAATTCTTCAGTAGTGACGCTCTCGCTAATGCCGTTAGCGATTTTGTCGGCACGGAAGCGAGATTTACACTCTTTACATTCTACGAGTGGGTCGGCAAAGGTAGCGGTGTGACCAGAGGCTACCCATGTTCTAGGATTCATCAAGATGGCAGCATCTATGCCATACATATTGTCGCGGCTATCTACAAAATATTTCCACCACTCGTTCATAATATTTCTTTTTAGCATTACGCCTAGTGGGCCAAAGTCCCACGTGCCGGCCATGCCGCCATACACGTCAGAACCGGGGAAGATAAATCCACGGCGTTTACATAAACTTACAATGTTTTCTAGATTGTTCATAGAATATATTATATCATATCGCTATGTGGCGATATAGTTTGATGGGTCCTGCGCGAATCTATTTTTTAGTAGTGAGTTCTCAAACCATAATTTTTAGAAGCGGTGTTACTTCGCGCAGGGATACAGTTAATCTCAAAACTAACCTTTTGTTTGCGCCTACGCTGCACGCCGGGAAGAATTTTTCTAAATTTTTTCACGAAAAATCGCTCGTCTCACGCCGGATGGGGGTTCGCTCGTCGATTTTTCTAAAATTTAGAAAAATTTTCTCGGGTTTGCTTTATACAAACAAAAAGTTAGTTTTGAGATTTGAGAAACTTAGGCTTCAGCCATCCGCTAAAAGTGCTTGAATTATCTGGCAAGACAACGAACAGACCCGCCGTAATATTTATACGTTCCTACGTTATTCGGAACTACTCTATTGTTGCTTACAAGCAGTGTATAGGCAACTTCTGCATTATGCGATACGCTAGATATATAACTTCCATAACTGCTGATATCGTTAATTTCCTTGTTGTTTATGCGCCCAGATCTAATAAAGAATAATGGTTGGTCGAACAAGCCATTTGCGTTTGAGCCGGATTTATCATTATATTGAGAGTAAAAGCTTACATATTCATTATTGGTAGGTAGTTTCCAATTCTTTGGGCATATAGAATTGTTGAACTTGCTAGAAATGGCATTATTGGCATTGTTGCTTGCTACGGCGGCAGCCCAATTGTAGTAATTCCCGCTTAAGGCATGCCTGTTGGCAATTTCTTGGGTAACCGTATTATCTGGGTAGAAATTGTCTTTATTGTAAGAATATGGTTCCGTTGAACTATTTACCCAATCGTTGAGCGTAGTTAAAGTGTAAGCTTTATTTGTAGAATTATTGGGAGTCCAAGTAATTAGTCCATTATATTCTCCTGGTGCGTCGGGCCTATTTGGATCTGGCATATAGGTATAGCCACTTGCATAAATACCAGATAAAGAACCGTCTACTAGATCTGTGAGCTCAGAAGTAAGAGCAATAATATTGTTTTGTATGTTTTTTTCTATACTGAAGTCTAAATTCTGCGTCATCCAACAATTCCCATCTTTAAGTTTAGCTACCCAATAGATTTTATTATCTCTAACATCTATTAATTGTAGTTCCGATTCTTCTATATCTACATTACTACATATATCATGTGTCATATCTTGCATTTTATAGTACCCATTTAATTGTTCTGCTCCGGAAGCTATAAAAGAGTCTAATAAGCTCATTGGTGCTATATTAGATACTGCAGTAAAGTTAATAACTCCAGTATACGTTCCACTAGCCTGAGTACTAGCTGCTTTAGCGGCTATCTTAAAGTCTATAGAACCATTAGCATTGTTATCTGTGTTAAATAATACTTTATTTGCCTCATTGGACAACCCAGAATAATTAGACCAGGTAGGGCTAGAAGCCATATTGTTCTTATAACTATACCCCCAAATATTATCATCAGTTAAACTAGATAGGCTGGCATCAGTAGCGATACTGCTAAATACACTAATGCTATTAGTATGGGTTAAATTACTATTATTACCGTTCATTATGGCAGATAAGGTATACCCATATGCCGCATTAGTAGCTACACTTACCGTAATAGCATTACTATCTGCAGTAATACTTGGTGTAAGATTATCTATTACTAAGTTTGAAGGTGAAATGTCTACTGACAATGTAGGATTAAAAGTAAAGCCTATGCCTACATTACTAGAATAGCTTAACGCGGAAACATTAGTATTATAGAAAACATTAGAAGAACATAATGTTATGTTTGCAAAACTTAACATTATGATTACAGAGATTAAGGTTATGATTTTAACCTTCCCTGTAAAATGGCCGGTTATGTTTTTAGAAAACGATATTATGTTTTCTGAAACTAATATTATGTTATTTTTGTGATTCCGCATTCTTTTACCTCGCTTAGAGTTTCCACTTAGGATGCGGTGCCATCTTTGTAATATATGAAAAGGCGTATACAAAAATGGCACCGCAAGGGTGCTACACTTCGTTGCAAATATGCTAAGCATACACTGAACAACTCGGTCCTTACGATGCCGTTAAAATCGTTCAATGTATAACATATTAAAAACGCTTAGCGTTTGTAACGAAATGTAGCAATTTAATTATAGCATGTGGTTTTTGGTTTGTGCGGAAAATATATAAAAATACCAGAAAATGATTTTGGCAAAATGAAAAATTATGGTATAGTATAAATATGACAGAAGGTAAAAAGAAGAAATACAATGTAACAAAGCGAACGCTGTATTATTTTTGGAAAGCATTGATGCAATGTAAGATACGCACAATTTTGGTGTTACTTTTGGTGCCAGCATGGATTTTTGTATCAAATGTAGTGGTGCCGTACGGTACTTCTGAGATTATTGGCAAATTATCTGGTGGGGATTTTGAAATCGCGAACTATGCCGGAATACTGGTGCTCACTATTATATCGGCAGGCGTAAATAATTTGTTTGTGATACGAGCAATAGATTGGTTAGATTGGTCACTGGATGCTAAATGTGGTGAATATTTATCGCAGCTTGCATTTAACGCGGTGATAAACCAATCCATGACGTTCCATAGTAATCGTTTCTCTGGGTCACTTACTTCGCAGGCTAATAAATTGCCGAACGCATTTATACGGTTAAAGTCTGGGTTTGTTTGGGATCTGTACCCGTTATTATTGACGGTGATTTATTCCGTTGGTGTAGCGGCGGCGGTATGTTTGCCGTTTGCGGGAATTTTAGCGATATATGCAGCAGTATATATGACTGTTTCTATCGCGACATATCGTAAAACGGGGGATGCTGAAGAGAAACTGGCGGAGGCAGAAAATAAGCAGACTGGGCAGTTGGCGGATTCTATTACAAATGAGATTTCGGTAAAATCGTATGCTAGAGAGAGGTATGAAGGAAGAAGATTTGCCGAAACCACGAAGCGTACCAAAAAAGCTACATATCACTTGGCTAAAGTTTCAATGATAAGAAATTTTTCAATGAACATAATAAACATGATAACTTTTGCGGGGCTTTTGGTTTTGATTGTGATGAGTCGTGATCTGTTTGGGCTTACGATTGCCAATATAGTGTTTTTATATTCTTTGTCTAACTCTCTGCTGTCTAATGTATGGACTATGAATCATATATTGAGAAATGTGAATCAATCATTTGGTGATGCAAAAGAAATGGTGGAAATATTGGATATGCCGTATATTGTGGATGATAAAACTGATAAGCCTTTGATAGTGGAGGATGCGACGATTGATTTTAGTCATATTTCTTTCCGTCATGAGGAGCAAAAAGAAAAATTGTTTGAGAATTTTGATTTGAAGATATCGGCTGGAGATAGAGTGGGATTAGTGGGAGTGAGTGGATCTGGCAAAACGACTTTGACGAAGCTGCTGCTTAGATTTGCGGACGTGACGGCTGGTGCGATATATATAGATGGGCAAGATATCAGGGATGTAACGCAGCAGAGTTTGCGCGAAGCGATAGCTTATGTGCCGCAGGAATCTTCACTATTCCATAGGACAGTATTTGATAATATTGCCTATGGTAGGCCGGGCGCAAGTAAGGAAGAAGTATTGAAGGCAGCAAAGCTGGCTAATGCGGATGAATTTATTAAGAAGTTGCCAGATGGTTATGAGACGATGGTGGGAGAGCGAGGTGTAAAACTTTCTGGTGGGCAGAGGCAGAGAATCGCAATAGCGCGGGCGATACTGAAAGATGCGCCAATATTGGTGCTGGATGAGGCAACTTCGGCGCTGGATTCGGAAAGTGAGGCTTTGATACAAGAAGCGCTAAATAATTTGATGAAAGGGCGAACTTCTATAGTGGTGGCGCATAGATTATCTACGATTGCAGGGCTAGATAAGATCGTGGTACTAAATGACGGCAAGATTGTGGAACAGGGTACGCATGCGGAGTTACTGGCGCGAGGCGGTGAGTACCAAAAATTGTGGTCGCGGCAGAGTGGTGCGTTTTTGGATGAAGATTAATTTTTGATTTTCTTAGCTTCAAAAAATACGGTAGGTACGGCTGGGGGTGGGGTGAAATCGGTAGGTTTTAGGGGTAAACGGATTTTGGTTTGGTAGCTTTGGATAAGCTGCAAGCCAAGCTGAGAAGTGTAGTGACGGTCGGTATTAAGGAGCTTTAAAGCGAATTGTTTTTGGAGGATGAGGTAAAAAGCTTCGGGTGGTTTGTCGGCTTCGATAAGTTTGTGGACGATTTTAGAGCTAAGGTGGAAGGGTGGGTTGCTGAAAACTTTATAAGGAGTAGTAGGCAATTTGTAATCTAGAAAATCTTGCTCAATTACTTCAACGTTTGCGATATTTCTTTTGGCGAGGTTGGCGCGAAGTTTTGTTGCGGTAGTGTGATCTGGTTCGATGGCAATAACGTGACGTACGCGGTGAGCGAGAGCACTAGTGATGACGCCGGAGCCGGCGCCGATTTCTAACACGGTGTCGCGTTTTTTAAGATTGGAATGGCCAATCAAAATTAACGCTAGGCGTGGGGATTTCAAAAAATGCTGAGAGAGTAAATGATTACGCATCTAGATTAAGGTCGCTAGTTTCTCCGGTAGCAAAATCTTTAACTTGGAGCCGACCCGAAGCGGCTTCAGACTCGCCGATCACGATGCCATTATTTGCGAGCTTGGCAGCGTAGGTGAGCTTGTCACCGAGTTTTTTATCAGTAAGGACTACAGTGACGGAGCTGCCTTTTTTACGTAATTTGTCAGCTACGGAGAAAGTGTAGTCGTATTCATTTTCGGAAATTGGTACGATGGCGTAATCTAGGATTTTATCTGAGTTTTCGGGTAGTAGATTGTATTCGTTTAGTACGTAGAATAAGCGAGTGAGACCAATGGAGCCGCCTACGCCAGGAAAGTTTTGCTCAGTAAAGTGGCTGGCGAGGTTGTCGTAACGGCCACCGCCACCTATTGAGCCGATTTCGCGATGTTCTGGAAGGAAGAATTCAAACACGATGCCAGTGTAGTAGTCTAGGCCGCGGACAATCTTCATATCGGCGGAGATGTTGGATTTTAAGCCCATACTTTCTAGCAAGTACATAGCTTGGTCTAGCTCGGCGACACCTTCGAGGAAGGTGGTGTCGGTGACTTCTAGGTTGCTAAGGTTTTTGATAACGAAAGAACGCTCGCCG
This sequence comes from Candidatus Saccharimonadota bacterium, assembly GCA_017421325.1. Classification (GTDB taxonomy): domain Bacteria; phylum Patescibacteriota; class Saccharimonadia; order Saccharimonadales; family Saccharimonadaceae; genus Nanosyncoccus. The sequence continues at coordinate 2,131 of JAFOJO010000040.1, read as the reverse complement.
TGGAGATTGATGAAAGCGAGGAGTTTTTTGACCTCATCTTCAGATAAGCCGATTTCGGCGAAACTTTCTTTGGTCTTTTCGGCGGGGACTTTTTCGGAGTGGTCGATAATACTGTAAATATCGGCGAATTTTTTTTGCAAATCGAGAAAATTTAGTAAGCCGGTGGTGATTTTACGGTTGTTGATGCGAGCGACGATAGGGGTTTTGATGTCGAAAGAATTGTAAGTGGCGATGAGAGTAGCAAGGATATCGGCATCGTAAGCTACTGGTAATGTACCACGACCAATGATATCTATATCGCATTGATAAAATTCGCGGAAGCGGCCTTTTTGGGCGCGTTCGCCACGAAAACTGGGCCCGATTTGGGAAACTTTAAAAGGGAAAGTTAAATCATTTTCGTGTTCTACGATGTAGCGAGCGAGTGGTACAGTGTGATCAAAACGTAGAGCTTGGTCGGCGCTGTCGGCGGATTCAGCAGTTTTGACGACTTTATAGATTTGTTTTTCGGTGTCACCGCCGGCTTTAGCCAGTAATATCTCGGTGCGTTCAATAGAAGGAGTTTCAATATCTAAATAGCCATGACTATGATATACTTCGGCAATTCTGTTTTTAAGGTTATTAAAAATGGCCTGCTTTTCGGGCAAAAGCTCCTGCATGCCAGAAATTGGGGAAGTATTTAGTTTTTTCATACTTTCAATTATAACACAGGTGTGGTATAATGGATATATTGGTTCTGTAGCTCAGTTGGTAGAGCAGAGGCCTGAAGAGCCTTGTGTCACTGGTTCAAGTCCAGTCGGAACCACCACTTTAAGATAGTGGGTCGGTAGCTCAGCTGGTTAGAGCACGGGCCTTTTAAGCCCGGTGTCGAGGGTTCGAGCCCCTCCCGACTCACCAAGATTTTGAGAAAAAGAAAGCTTGCTTTCTTTTTAAAAAATCGCAGGTGAGCAGAGTGCCAACGACTCACCATTTTTTATATTTGGGCGGTTAGCTCAGTTGGCTAGAGCGCGTCTTTGACGTAGACGAGGTCACAGGTTCGACTCCTGTATCGCCCACCAGAAAATGAATAAAAAATCTCCCCCAGCGGGGGAGATTTTATGATGTTAGTATGGTTTATTTCTTTTTAGTATTTTCGGCAATGTCTCTGGTGTTTCGCCAAATCATGATGAACATCATGGTTGCTTCGTAGACAATGCGAATGATAATTGGGCCAAGTACTAGGCACATTAAGAACATTAAGAAGCCATAACCACCAAGTGCTAGAAAAGTGAAGGAATAAAGCACTGTAAAGATGGTAGCAACATAGTAAACAACTTTGAGGATTGGCTCAATCCACATAATTTTGAAGGATAGAAAATCTTTGAGCCATTTGGTAAATTTACCTTTTGGTTCTGTTTTGGCGTTGACGAAGAGAAAATAAACCAAGATACCACCGACGATAGCAAGTACTAAGGCGATGATGCCCCAGATGCTGGCGCCTGCTGCAGCTGAAGTATAAGAGCTGCTAGTATCTAGACTATTTAATAGTTGGTATGCCTCATAATCGGACATTTTTTATAACTCCTTTAATGTTAATGTTGGTTTAATTTTACCATAAAAATTCAGAAATTGCGAAAATATTATATAATATAGATATGAATAGAGTACCGCTGGCGGAGAGGATGCGGCCACAAAAGTTGGCTGATGTTTTGGGGCAGGAAGAAATTGTTGGTGAGGGTAAGATTTTGACGGAAATTGTAAAAAAGGGTGAGCCGGTGAATTTGATTTTTTGGGGTCCGCCAGGCACCGGAAAGACTACCTTAGCGCGAATACTTGCTAGTGAATTTAAAGCAGATTTTGTGGAGATATCTGCGGTAACTGCTGGCAAAAAAGATGTAGAAGAAGTAGTAGCTCGGGCGCGAGTAAACTGGAACTTAGGCACACGAACGATTTTGTTTGTAGATGAAATTCATAGGTTTAATAAGGCACAGCAAGATGCGTTTTTGCCGCATGTGGAGAGCGGGCTGATTACTTTGATAGGAGCCACTACGGAGAACCCATCTTTTGAAGTAATATCGCCGTTACTCAGTAGGTCACGTGTAGTAGTGGTAGCGCCGCTGAGTAAAGAGGCGATTTTCGAAGTATTAAAGCGTGC
>JAFOJO010000039.1 GCA_017421325.1 Candidatus Saccharimonadota bacterium | reverse complement strand
CATCATTACATAAGGTCTTTATGGTAGTTTGTCCTATATTCTGTATATAAGTACCACTAGTTAAACTACCGTTATGTTCTATATCTACTACACTAGACATAGTACAAGAAGAAGATAAAGTAAGAGTTAAAGTATCTACACCATTTGCAGAAGAGTGAGAAATACTAAGAAGAAGTGCAGAGATAATAACTAGAGGGATACTGACGAGAAGGATATTGCGGAAAGCATAGTAGAAGAAATCTGTTCTACTATTTACTAATGATTGTTCTATTTTGTGGCCCATCTTCTACCTCACTTATATATGATTACTACTCCCCCATGTGGTGCCACTTGTAAACGGGGTAGTCATACAAAAATGGCACCGCAAGGGGTGCATCATCACAATTACTTAACCAAAGGTGTTCGCAATCGGATTCCTTACGGTGCCGTTTAACTTGCGAACAATTTGGCTAAAAAAGCCCTTGGCTATGAATTGTAATGATGCTCTTTTATTATACCATAGCCGAAATGATTTTTGATGGAAAATAATGTGGAGTTTTGCTATAATTGGGGCATTATGATTACGAAAGCTATTATTCCAGTCGCAGGGTGGGGAACGCGGCGTTTACCGATTACTAAAATTATTGAAAAATCTATGCTGCCGGTGGGGAATCGGCCGCTGGTGGACTATTCGGTGCAAGATTTGATCAAGGCGGGCGTGAAAGATATTTATATGGTGATATCTAATGTAGAGCCATGTCAGGTGCAGGAGTTCTACAAAGATAATTTGGCACTCAATCAGTATTTGATAGAGCGGGGTAAGGAAGATAGATTGAAATTAGCGAAAACTTTGCCGGATGATGTGACGATTCATTATACCGTGCAAGACCCAGCGGCAAAGTATGGCACTGCGGTGCCGATAGCGATGGTGGTGGAGGAATATAATATAGACGAGCCGGTGCTGGTGTTTATGGGTGACGATTTTATTTGGAACCCAGGCGGCGAAAATGCGGCGGAAGCTTTGATAAAAGCAGCTGGCGAAAATGAAAGCGCAATACTAGGCGTAGAAATTCCTTTAGAAAAGGTAGGAAAATATGGGGTGTTAGCGGCGGAAGATGGGGAATTAACCCACGTAGTGGAAAAGCCAAAGCCGGAAGAAGCGCCAAGTAATCTAATTAATGTGTCTAAATATATAATGACGCCTGATTTACTGAAGCGGATTGTAGAATATGTGAACGAAAATGATTTTGGACCGCTAGATCAAGAATATCTAGTAACTGACCCGATAGATGCCTATATTAAAGATGGTGGTGTGATGCGTGTGGCACCTACTACTGGCGAATATCTAGATGGTGGCTCAGTGGAAGGTTGGTTACATGCTAATAATGTAGTGTGCGGGAGCTAGGATGGGCATAGAAATAAGGGTAGCTGATATAGGCGATCTAGAAGATATACAAAGATTAAATAATAAGTTATTTGAATATGAATACGAAAGATTTGACCCCCTGTTGGTAAGGGGATGGCCTTTTAGCGAAAAGGGCAAAAAGTATTTTGAGAGTATTATCGAGGAAGAGATAGCTCTTGTGGCAGTAGATGACGGGGTGATAATTGGATATTTAGCTGGTACTATGGATACGAAGAATTCTTGTTACAATGGAACTATGGCTGAATTGGATAATTTTTATATAGACGAGAGATATAGAGGAAATAGTCTGGGCAGAAAAATGGTGGACGAATTTAAAAAGTATTGCAAGGAAAAAGGCGTAGACACTATAAAAGTAACTGCTAGTGCGTTGAATAGCGGCGCAATTGCCTTTTATGAGAAGAATGGGTTTATAAAATCAGAGATAACTTTGAGGTATACAGTGTAATTTATTTATTAATTTCGCCCAATTCCTTAGCCATACGCTCAAGTTTTCTGAAGTCGGTTTTGTTGGCTTTGGTGAGTGGGAGGTTGTCTAAGAAAATAACTTTCTTGGGTAGCTCATAATCTTTAAGTGTAATGCGGCGACGGCCGAGATTAAACGGCTCGGAGGCTTTGGCTATGATTTGCTGACGAATATCGTTATTGTGACCAACGCCATCATTAGTGACGACAAAAGCATAGGCGGCAAGTTTTAATTTGGGATCTGGGCCTTTTACGACGTAGCATTTTTTGACGAGCTCGGACTTAGAGACGGCGGCACGGACAACTTCGTAGTAAACTTTGGCGGGGAGGTTATTGATAAAGAAAGTGGCGCGTCCAACTAAAGTGATGAAGCCGGTTTCGGTAACGTAGGCGAGATCGCCGGTTTTGACGAATCTTCGGCCGTGGATTGTGATGATTTTGTCGTCGGTGAGTTCGGGGCGATTATAATAACGGCTGAGGATGTGTTTACCGGTGACATAGAGGATGCCGGTTTTGCCAAAGTTTAGCTCTTCACCGGTGTCTGGATCTAGTACCATGGTGTGAACGCCGGCTGGGATTTGGCCGACAGAATCTGGATTGTAGGTACGGTTGCCTACGGCAGTAGAAATAAGACCGAGGGCTTCGCCTACACCGTAGCCGTTACTGATTTTGATATTTTTAAGGCCGCGAGATTTGAAGAAATCTAGAGCAGCAAGAGAAGCGGATTTTTCTAGGCGTTCACCGCCAGAGGCAAACATTTTGAGATCAGAAATATCCGTATCTTCTTTGAGAGTAGGCATAGCTTCGAGAAGTGGCGGAATGCCGAAGATGGTGTTGGGATTTTTGCCGATGTAGTAATCTAGATTGGTGTCGTCGATATCGGGAGTTAAAACGACTTCGCCGCCACCACAGATAGGGGCAAGCACGGAGACTACTAGGCCATAAGGGCAATCAAGATGGACATAACTCATCCAGGAGTGGAGCTCTTTGTCCCACATTTTGACGTCACTAGCAACTTTGGAATAAATGGCGGAAGCAATAAGGGCTTTATTGGTGAAAACCATTGGTTTGGGGCCAGAAGTAGAGCCGGAAGTGAAAGAAATAAGGGCTTCGCGGTTGGCGGCGAAAGTGTTTTTAGGGATGCGACCTTTGTATTTCTCGGCAATTTTAGTGATAGGTTGATGACCGTTTAATAAAAAGCCATCCAGAGCGTGGAATTCGATATCCTCTAGTTGTTCGTCGTCTGGACCGGCTTCGTCTACGGTGCGACCGTCTAGATTAATAATGTGTTTAACCGATTTGGCGTCGTGTTTTAAATCTTTGATACGTTTATCGGTGGCTTTGTAGGTGATGAGAAGTGGAGAATTGAATTCGTCTAGGTAGTGAAGTAAAGTATCGCGGGCGGTTTTTTCGTCTAAGAAAGCTACAATGATGCCGAGGCGGTTGGCGGTGAAAAAAATCAGGATGTTTTCGTACATACTGCGGCCAGTAGCAACAGTGATGATGTCGCCTTTTTTAAGGCCGAGTTCCAGGAAGGCTTTGGCGAGGGTTTTGATGTCTTGCTTTAACTCGCGGCGAGTGAAGTCTAGCTCTTTTTGATTGGCTACAACTTCATCGTTGTGGCCGAAACTGGACAAATTAAATAATGCTGATACGCTGATGGGCGGGACTAATGGGTCGCGCTTCTGATGCTTGATTTTTAACATATACCTCCT
>JAFOJO010000008.1 GCA_017421325.1 Candidatus Saccharimonadota bacterium | reverse complement strand
TTCTACAAAATAATCCGTAAGATCTTTTTCTCTTTCGTCAAAAGGTAGTGATATCTTATAAATAGATGCTGACGGGATCATATTAGAAAGACGATCTGCAAGCTCCTCAATATCACTATCATTTTTAAGGCAAATGTAGATATTGCGCATATTCTTCAGCGCATTGATCCATTCGTCTTTGAATTCTTGTGCGCTACACCCACCGGTGACCACTGGCATTTTAACACCATCTTGGATGGCGATAATACGGTCTAGTTCTCCATTACATATTAAGACATCAACCGAGGTACTTTTTATTAATTGGTCTTCACCAACGAGTACTGGTTTTGTACCAAGTGGGTAGATTTCATATTTTGGGATTGGCGTTTTCGATCCCATTACTTTTGCTACGGTCTCAGTAGATTCATCAGAGGGAGTCCGCCTAAGTTTAACGTAGGCCACTTTACCATCTCTATCTAGAACAGGAATCATATATCTTGTATCGTCACCTTGCTTTATTAAACCGAGTATATATTTATCCATACTTTCATCGTTAATACCGCGATTATTAAAGTAGTTACGCACTTGATTACGTGTTTTTTTATGGATATTTTTCACCATCGTTTCGAGTGATGGTTTGTTTTTCTTTGAAATAGGCATATTAATCCTTTTTGTTAATGGTTTTTAATAGTAAAACTAGATCTTCCAAATATTCTTCAGCCTTTTCACTCGATAGTTCTTTGTCAAATTTCTGTTCATACGCTTCTTTAAATTTTCAAATAAGTTCTTTTTTTATCATATGAATGCCTCCTTTTCGGAAGCCACTCGATCTGGACAGCTATTGATCAAGTGGCTTTTTGCACTGTCCTATTTGCCACTATATCTGATTAGCAAGAATCCGTCGTTGGAGTTTGGAAAAGTCACACAAAAAAAATTTATCTAACCTGTTAAAGCATTATAAAATTTGAACCAAAATGCAAATTAATTGCAGTATCCTAGGGTTTATTTGCAAAATTAGAGCAATTTGATTGTAATACTACTGCGACAAAGTTCTTTCTATGTCATCAAGCTGTTTTTTTGTAAGGTTTGCCTTAGTGTGGATTTTTATGTGGTCGCTCGTTAGTGTCACAAATGGCGAAAGCTCATTTCTTACCACGCTCTTTGTATTATATACTCTTGAATAGATTGGTTTTTTCTTAATGTTTAATATTGCACGACCACTTTTGTTTAGACCAGTTCTCGAAGCGTGTTTATGGTGGTTTTGGAATGCAAATAATAATACTTCAAAAGGTTGCATATCTTTTTGAAGCCCGCCAACGATATACTCCTCCCCGGTCTCTTTACATTTAACATAAAAACAATACTGCAGATCGTCGTAGCATAAGGTACAAGAATATTTGGCTATGCAATTATCGTTAATCGTTTTTATTGTTTTGTAGTCGAGATGTATAAAAAAGTAGCCCTCAGCGCTTTCTATATCGAGCCCAAACCTCATTATATATTCGTGGAATTTTTCCCTAATCCACTTTTCATCGTGATAAGCAAAAATATTTCCGGCCGCACCATCTAATTTACCTTTTCCTGTTACCCAATCTGCCTCAATTAAATCTTCGGATAACTCCTGGACAATCTCTGTATATTGCTGACATCCAATCCCACATTCTTTTGCCTTGCCGTTGGTCTGTAGTTCTTTTACACCGTCACTAACTGAGAGGATAAAATAATCTTCCCCAGGCCCCTTTTTATCCCTTATCTTAAAAATTGATTCGACCACAGCGGCTTTTTCTGATGGCAATATTTTTAGATTCATTTTAGCTGTCCTATTTATTATATTATAGCATCTTTTCTCAATAATGCAAATATGCTATAATTATCTCAGATATAATTAGTGCAAGATCTATGCTAAAAAAATTATCCAGAATTAGCAAAACTATGGAACTATGAGCGTAACTATAAAGACGGACTTAATTTTGAAGATGTTTCCTCTGGTAGCGGGAAAAAGGTATGGTGGATTTGCGAAAAGGGCCACGAATGGGAGGCCACAGTCAAGAATGTATCTAGAGGAACAAGGTGCCCATATTGTGTAGGTAAAAAACAATAATAATTAACTAAAAAACGAAAGGAAATTATGGGAAAAACGACACTAATAACTATGGCAGATTGGTCTACGTCCCAAGCGATTAAGTCCGCCCAAAAGTCCGAAAATGAAATGATTAAAAATGTAGGCATAGGCGTAGGGGCTATTCTGATAGTTTTAATAATAGTTATTGTGTTAGCAGTAAGGCACTCTAAAAGGACGCCCGTAAACCAAGGAAATAATGATAGTGCGTTAAAGGAACAGTTAAAGGAATTGTTAGAGCAGAATAAAAAACTCGCCGACAAGGTAGAAAAGTTAGAGCAAGAAAATAATAAGAAAGGTAAAAAATGAAACTAGCGTTACTAAAAATAGCCCCCTACGTTTGGGTCGTCGCTATGATAGCCTACGCAATTATGACCTTACTTTTTACGGGCGAACTTTTCGGCATAGGAACTATACCTATGATACTGTTTAATCTATTTACGTGGGGGGTTTATATTTAGCAAACATTGGGGCTAGTGAGTTTATAGACCTTGAAAGGTCGCTAGCAGAGGACGAAAGTAAAACTAAAAAGAAAGGCAAGGAATAATGACCCCAGAAAAAGAGAATAAAATATACAAAACAACTATGACGATAAGCCTAGCTATTGGCGGTATAACTATACTAGCACTTTTGGTCGGCGTTGCATTGCCTATAAACTCTACGGCACGAAACGTGTGTGTGGCGATAGTTGGCTTTAATATCTCTCTTGTGGTTGTATTGTGGGTTATTGCCAAACTAAAAATGTATTTTTTATACAAGAATTGGAAAGCAGAACAAGCAAAGCAAGAAAGCAAGCAACCAAGTAAAAAGAAGGGTAAGAAATAATAAGCGTAATAAGCGATTACAAAAAGTCAAACCCCGACACACAAACTACTATTTTAGCGTGGGTGTTCGGTATAGGTATAGTTATAGCGGTCATAGTGGGTTTATTACTATCAAACGCAGGGGTGTTTAATAAAGACCTATCTTTTGCAGAGGAAAAAGAAAAATGCGAAGAAATAGCAGAAGGAACAGCTATGGCAAAGGGTATTGGTGGGTATTGTGATACATATATTGGTAGCGATGGAGATATTCATTATAAGTATGTTCAGACTGGAGATATTTTAGATGCAAAAGACGAGAGTAAAGAAAAAGATACGTATATTATTTGGGAAACTGGAGAAGCGGGAAAGTATTAATAAGAAAGGATAATAGATATGGATTATTATGATAGATTCGAGTCAGACCTAAACGACCAGCACGATTATAATGTATGTATAGCTACTTGTCCTGATGGAAAAGATTGTGGATGTGGTGGGCAAGGCGACCCTAGTCCACAAGCAATTCTTGCGGTTGTCATAGGGCCCATAATATGGCCGGGCATACTTATATGGGGAAATTGGGTTATAAAACTAGTTGATAACATAAAAGATAAGAGAGCCGAAAAGAAACAAAGGAAGCAAAATGGGCGAAAAAGAAAACAATAAAAAGGAAGGTAAATAAGATGGGGTTTATAATTGGGACAGGTTTAGCTATAGCAATAATTATATTCTTTATTGTCATGGTAGTGAGAAGAATAAGTAAAGGGATCGAACACGCTGAAAAAATAGATAAAAGAACCAAAGAGTTGAGCGAAGAAGATGAGCAGGCTGAAGACATCTTTGAACGAGATAACATAGAAGACGAAGACTACTATGACGGGCTCTAAAATATAATGGGAACGACCCCCCAGTAGTTTTATAAAAATATTTTATTTAATTTTGGCAGTACCCATTCCCCTATCAGGTTTAATGCATGTTTGGTATAATTTCAATAAAGGATTTAAAATGATAAAAAAAGCTACAGCAAAACTCAATCTAATAGCGTTGTTACTTCTATCATTCTTCGTATTTAGCTCCGAAGCTTTAGCTACAAAGGGGAATTTATACACAGATTCTATAGTAACTTGTAATGGGAAGACTTACGGACAGCATAATGGGCATTGGCATGAAGCAAAGCAAAATGTGAAAGGCGTCTGGTATGCCGCTCATCCAAATGATGAGTTAAAAGAAAATCCATGCAATAGTTCATTCGAATCCACTGGTGGCAACGCAATGCAAAACGAAAGCACAACGCCAAGCGAAAACCCATCAGCAACGGATTCTATGCAGCCAACCAATACTTCTGAATCTACAACTCAAAAAACAGAAGGCCCAGGATCGGAAGAGCAAAAAACGAATGAGACGGTAGAATTAAGGGTTTGGGTAGATAATAGTGATAGTCCTATCGTTTTTTCAAATAATACATATACTGCAAAATCTAGAAACTATTGGCAAAGAGGTCTCGATTTTGCTTATCAATTTTCATCCGAAAATGCCTCACTGAAGATTGAAAAGAATGGTGAGCAAATAAAAGAACCTATAGAACTTGATGAGGGCGATAATAAGATAAAACTTATAGTAGAGAGTAACAGTGGAGAAGAGATTACGCTCGAAATAAATGTGAAAAGAGAAACCTTGTTTATTTCTTTGGTAACATTGGTTGTTGTCTGCACTATGTCGATTATTACCTTAGGAGCGTCCGCAATTGCCATCAAAGTTTATATCATTGACCAGAAAAATAAGAAGAACAATAAAAAAATTCCAGTTCAAAAGTTTTTCAAATCTCTTCTCAAAAAAGATAATATTATTAAAATACTAATCCCGCCATATTATGCCGCAATAAAGGAAAAACGAAATAAAAAGACTAGTAACTATTTGTCATATTGGATAGTAATTTGGTTAATTACTATTATTTCTGTCGTTGCTTTCTTCATGAATAGCTCAGTCAAAAGCAGTAATAATGTTAATTTAACAAATTCTCCTAGTGTTACTTTTACTATTGAAATAACCGAACTGAATGATTCAGGAGCCACAAAAAATGAATCTGAGGATGAGTCGAGCACATCTTTGAATAATGATATAATGTCCGGGATAATAATTGCAGAAGCAACAAGTGCTCAGTATTCTAGAAATGAATACGAACCAAACTGGGATGTTGGAAGTGGATGCAATATTAGGGCAAGAATACTGCAACAAACATCGTCAGTTGCAGTTAAAACATCTTCAAATGGATGCACGGTTATTTATGGATCCTGGGTAGATCCATACACTGGAGAAACGCTAACTGGAAATCCATATCAAGGGGATGATGGTACGAGTAATGATCTAGATATAGATCATATTATCCCATTAAAATATGTAAACTCTCATGGTGGTTCGGAGTGGAGCCATGAGCAAAAGAGATCCTACGGTTCTAGTTTGTCTGCCATGGAAAAAGGAGTTTATGTTGCCGTATCTGCATCCGAAAACAGAAAAAAAGGCGATAGCGGACCATCAGAATACTACCCGCCAAACGACTCTTATAGGTGTGAATATGCTCAAAAATGGAGAGATATTGCAAAAGAATACAGCATATCGCTATCTTTAAATGACTACAATACTATTTTGAATGTATTAATTTCGTGTGCGGTTTAATTTGGTTCTAGCGCTACTTCCTTTTTTTATTCTGGCGATAGTTAACGCTTCCAGATCATTATTGATATCTTTTAGGGCTTTCTCAGAACTTTTAATTATCTTCTTAAAGTTATTCTTCTTGGCTCTTTTCAATACCCGTTCTAGTTTTCTCTTATCTTTAGTTAAAGTTTTAATCCAAAATTTTATCTCTGGCAGTGACATTTCGTCTATGGGTAAATCATTTCCTTTGCGAGCCTCTTCCATATAACCTTTAAGCTGTCTTTTACCTCGCTTCATATATTCCCCTATAAAAATTATCACTAACCATACCAAATTTTTCACAATAAGCCACCAGGCCCCCCATTCCCTATCCAGAGGGAAAAGTACTAATAGCGCCCCATAAAAAATGGAATATTCCCAAGACCCATATAGTATATCTTGGTGCGAAATAGTTTCTTTAACATCATGTTTTTCTTGCCATTTCATATGACTATAGAGTATTAATCGTGCCAAAGCATATCCTATACCTATACCAATAAGAAATATCAACATTATTTTTCCTTAAATTATTATTTTTATTATACGTATCAATATTCCATTTATAGCATATCATCACCACATCCATCATCGTCTTTGTTGTCTACTAGACTTTCTTTAGTAGACTCATCTGGACTAGAATTATTATTTAGATCTTTATTCTTCCCTAGAACTTTTATGGATGTAGGGTTTGAATATTCTTCAAGCCTTCTTTTAATCCACTGTATATCAGCATCCTTTATATTATCTGCACTAATCTTTCTTTTGCTTCGCAATAAATATTTCTTGCCATCTTCAACAAGTATAAGAATTTTTTCACCACTCTTAAATTTAACAAATATAAGCTGTCTTTTATATTTTCCACCTGCAGCAACATCGATAGCAGTAGCACCCAGAGTTCCAATTGGACCAGCCAAAAAATACAAGAGAGTGTGTGCAGTTGCACTTTTCCATGATCCCAAGCCCTTTTTATTCAATATGGAATAATATTCTACATTATCGTCATTCATTATAGTTACATCGTCACCGGCCTTAATCGCCATCGTCTCTTTGACTATATATTCGCTTGCTAAAACTAATTTAGCAGAACGATCGCTATAACTACTACACAATAGTTCAGCACAACCACCTATACTTCTACACTTCATATTTTAGTATTCCTTTTTAGGTTCAGAGATATAAAAACATCGTCTAAAACTAGATAAAACTTCGAATACTTTAATTATATCATAACCTATAGTACACCTTAATTCTACTTCACTTTGTTACGTAGTTACTTTATACTCGCTTGGGGGACTCTACACCCCTATAAAAATATAATGGGAATGGCCCCTACTACTTTTACAAAAAGTATTTTAGTTTTTAAACATGTATATTTAAGCTAAAACCAACTTTATAAGATTTAATACTTTTTGCCAGTAGGCTTACCGCCAGTTTTGCCATCTTCTATGCCAAGATTTATTTCATCGACACAGTTTTCTCTGGAATCCCAACCAACTGACGGGATATAATGACCATATTCGTTGCTACGATATGCTTTCTTCACTGGTGACAAATCGTAAAAGACATATTCTTCTGAAGGTTGATTTTTAAAATGACGAAGATAAGTACCTTTGCATGATTGAGTTTTGACATTGTTTTTCTCTCCATTTTCTATTGCTGTACGGCAAGCCGTCTCATCAAAAACCCACCCGTAGTCTTCAGTTGGTCCAGCACTACAGGCGCTGTCAATCTTCCAGTAAGCATCTTCTTGTTTTTGTCTATAATTATAATAATTACATGTGTCAAATGACCAGATTATTAATCCTAAAAGTGCTATCGTTAGAACAGCAAACCATTTATCATATCCTTTGCCTAACTTATCTTGTAATTTCTTCATAGTACCTCATGGTCTAACATTATATTTAATACTAGCAACACGATAAACCAAACGACTATAAAAAGTGTTATTCCCAATAATATTCGAAATTTAGTTTTATCTCTGGTGGGTATATTTGGTTTCGGTATTTTTCTCCATATTGCCGTAGAAGATGAGATGAATAAGGTATACAATCCTTTCGCGATACCCAAAGTGCCAGCAGCAACAAAAAAGCCACTTGAAACAGAAGAGCCAATTAGAAGCAAAATTCCGCCACCTGCTAATTCAGCCATGCCTTTGATAAAACTGTGAGTTGTAGGGTTATCTGGTTTTTTCTTTTGCGTATTAGATTGCTTTGCAGGTTTATTAGTTGTTGATATGCTGTCGTTTTTCTTATTATTTTTAAGCGATTGTTTGCTTTTGACGAAGAGCTTACCGATGTCTCCTTTTCCAAACTTATCGCATATTTTCTTGTAATAGTTTACAGTTGCGATGGCGATTGCGTCTCCACGAAGATCTTCTGGTTCTATGGTTTCTATCAGCTGCTCTACGGTTGAATTGCTTTCTAATTTCGTGATGAATTTTTCTTTCTGATGAGCTAATTGGTCATGGTTGCTGACTGGTTCGTAGGCATACATGTTTTCAAAAGCAACCATAACACTAAGAATATTTGCCAATGTCTTTATCACGCATGTGGAACTTTGGAATTTTCTTTCGCTATAATCTATGAATGATTTTTTGCAATTCGTTGCTAAAGGTTTTAGATGTTTGACCCATCTATGCGTAATCGTATCTTCGATGACGTCAATCGCTACAGTGTATTGGTTTTCAAGTGAGTAATCATTAGAATTAAAAATTTCTTCACAAAATTTATCTATATACATTGCATCAATAAAAGAAGGTGACAGCGCGACATTTATCATGTAATCAGGACTACTATCATCTATCGGCATATCAACATCACGCTGCGCATTAATTGCAACCGCAAATAATTGTTCTGGTTCCAAAAATGCCATATATTAATTATACTACATCCAATTCCATATAGGGATCGCCTTATTTTTTCCACTCAAAATATGATATAAAATATAGTCATACCTTAATGAAAGAATAACAGATACGATGGGCAATTCCCGCCTATTAAATCTTCCTTTAGCATAGTTGCAACTTCTTTCACTATGGTGCTCCGACAACCATGTGCGTAGGTATGAGCATGACACAGAGCCTTAGGTTGAGTTCTGTTGCGATGGTCAGCGCGTATTTGGGCTAATTGGACCAAGTGGGTCGTTAGTTGCAAGCGGCCACGCTTAAGTCAGGCTTTACCGAAAAATTTTTGACAGTTCGACAAATATAATCTCGTTAGATATGACCTAAGTGAGAAATATCGATGATAAAAACTTATAAGTAAGTATCGAATACCTTTTTCGCCACCCTGCCTTGGGTCGAGCAATAGTTCGGCCCTTTTTCTTGGTGAATTTTTTGACAAAATTACAAAATTGGGATATAATATAAGAGACGCTATCTTTATAAAATATAGTAGCTAGGAGGTGAGAACTATATGAGCGTAGCACCTATTACTCCGAAAGAAGCACAAAAACAACATTTGACAAAAGTCATACCTGACGAGGTCTATGAGGCAGTCAATGAAATATTGGCTGAAAGGTATTGTGATGCCGACATAATAATCTTCCAGGACGAAGTCATTTCTAGGGCTACCGAAAAGATGCAATTAGATGGCACAAACATTCCTTCTGAAGATTTCTTCACATACCATTGGCTTGATTTTGAGTCGCCCTACATAGACGCTGGTTGGACAGTATCCTATCATAAACCTGCATACAACGAAAGCTTCAAGGTTCATTGGATATTCCGCAAAAATTACGAGTAGCTACAAGGAGTAAACCATCATGCTATAAAGCCCCGGTTTTGCCGGGGCTTTATTATTATATCGCTGCAGAATCACTGTAAAACATATCTGAGCATATTGGTCATACGGCAACAGCTATCTGGCAAGTAGGTCTTCATAATTTTCCCCGTATCTATCCTCTAAAGACTTTTGTAAGCGTTCAAGACGCTTTATCTCCTCATCAGAATTTACTACTGAAATTTGGATATCACGTCTAAAAGGCACAGATGGTGGATCTTCTCTCTCAATATGACGAAGCTCACGAAGAATAATGTCGCTAGCCCTAGTGTTTTCGCCAAGAGCTTGATTAGTTAAAGTGTAGAGTATAGCCTCTAGGCAGGTCTTGCCTTTAAGCTCTTTTAATCTTTCTCTAGCCTTATCATTGATCAGAAAACGCGGGTCTATTTCCTGGTTTAATAAATTACGGATTGCTGTTTTTCGGTTAATTTGCCCTTTCTTACGCCCGTTTTGCCGTCTAGGATCATTCGGGCCAGTAAATGGCTTTAGATTTTCTCTACTCTTCTCATTGTATGCCATATGTCTATATTGTACCAATAACCCATAATTAGACGTTCTCTGTCAGTAAGGTGGCGGAAAATTCCGCCCATAAGTAACTTATACGTAGTATAATCAAGGCATGAGTAGCTGGCATTGGAATACACTTTACCCCTCAGACGAAAAGGTAGGCTCACTAGAAGATGCAGCCAGAGAAGCTGAATGGGAAGATGATATTAAGGGGTGGCGGAAAAAACATACAGTCCTGGATGAAGAAGATGATGGATGGGATATCGATGATTAGTTTCTGTGGAGTGGAGCCCGGCGAGATCTTCTCGCCGTACCCGCACCAGCAAGCATAGACAGCCTCTTTAGGAGGCGTTTTTCATCTGTTGCTATGAGATATAACTAGGCTAATTTTAGTCCGTATACTCAAATAAGAGGGTTCCGGATGCCTTTTCTCTCGAAGGGCCATCTTTAACCGGTATTTCACGCTGAAGAACAAATTCGAGCCTATCGCTCTCAAATTTAAGTAGATGCGGAAAAACGTCAAAATCATAATCGCCGAAATAATCAGTTGCAACTAAAATGTATTTTTTGCCTTTATATTCAAAAAGATAAATCCAAGTATCAGGCCTAACTTCGTAATGATTAATTTCGGTAGAGTTCTCATAGCCGTATGAAGCCATTATTTCTTGTCGCTCTGCTTTCGATAAATACATGTATCCATTATACAATAAAAGGGAAAGCCGACAGTTAAAGCGCCGGCTTTGGTATCATCGAGAGATATTCCTACATTGCACTTGCGGATATTTTGAAAGCACGATACAATGAGAGTGGAACAACTTACTATTTAATTGCCAGCACGTTTTTATTTTTGGATAGGATCGTTTAGATTTGAGATGGCGCCGTAAGGTTGCTATCTATCTAAACGGTTCCATGCTGGTTGGGTAGTAAGTTGTTCCACCCTTGCGGTGCCATTTTTGTAATGGATAGGTACTGCACGATAAAACAGAAAGGTGGATAGAAGTGAGGTTATCACAAATAAATAATATAGAAGGTGCGGGTAAAAGTAATAATAAGCGGTGTTTTAGTGCCAACGGCTTTTCACTTCTTCCGTTGGCACTACGACCTCGCTTATTTTGCTCTATGGTATTGTTAATGCTAGTCATGACTGCAATTATTTCAGTGTCATTTAGTGGAGTGGTTTCCGCCACCACTAGCACCCTTTCTCTCACAGTAGGCTCTAATACACTGTCTCTAAACTTAAAGCCAGTATCTCCTAATGGTACCTTTGCTAGCTCCAGCAATCTAAGTATTGGTGCTAGGACCAATAATTACACAGGATATACATTAAAGATTGCTGCAGAAACAGTAGAAGATAGAACACTAAGTGACACAAATGGTAATAGTATAGCGCCTATTAGTACAGCTATTAACCTAGCTACCTTTTCTGGAGAAGATAGTACTACTTATAATAACCAATGGGGCTATCTACCCAGTAGATATTGTACAGACGGAGAAGATGCTACTACTTGCACTAATAATACAGTAAACTACTACCCAGCACCTAGTACTACAGGAGATGTATTAGACATCACTGGTAACGCTAACACAGAAGATGAAACATATACGGTAGCTATAGGAGCTAGAGCTACTACTAGTACTAAAGCTAGCACATATGAAGGTACCTTTGTGATACAAATGGTAGCTAATAATACACCATATAGCATTACATATAATAAGAACACATTAGATACCGTAGAGAACATGCCAGCTAATGTAGCTAGTGATGTATATGGTGAAATAGCTACTATTAGTGATAATATCCCTACACGTAGTGG
This sequence comes from Candidatus Saccharimonadota bacterium, assembly GCA_017421325.1. Lineage (GTDB taxonomy): Bacteria > Patescibacteriota > Saccharimonadia > Saccharimonadales > Saccharimonadaceae > Nanosyncoccus. The sequence continues at coordinate 26,150 of JAFOJO010000008.1, read as the reverse complement.
CTATATATTCACTGGTTGGTGTACAGTAGCAATAGCAGACAATACTCAATGTGAAAGCCCAAATACTAAATACTCAGCTGGAGGAGCATATACTTTAGACCAAACTGCAGCCACTAACAGCCTAGAGCTATATGCTATGTGGGGAGATCCACCTACAGACTTAACCTTCAAAGTAGGAGACGGTATAGAAACCATTATTGTAGTAAAAGCCAATACGACTGATAAATTCGTACCACTCTATGCTACTTCTACTAGTGATGTAGTAATACCTGCTCCAGCTGAAGGTGCTAAATACAACATTACCGTGGTACCAGCTGCGCATTATAAACTAGATAGTTGGGAGAGATTATCCTATGCCGGTACACTAGGAAGCTCTACATTACTTACTACCACTTACACAGCTGGCAATGTAGGCGAGACATTTACCGCTAAAGGCATACTTGGAAGCTATACTGCTATGCAAGACTTAGACCTAGACACTACCATACCAAACAACCCAAACAATGAAAGTAAATACTGCCCTACTACTGGTGCTAATGTGACAGATGAAAGAGACAAGAAATCCTATACAGTAGCTAAGTTTGGTAATTATTGTTATATGTTGAGTAATCTAAGATTGGCTGGTAGCACCGTATTAAGTACTAGTACTTCTAACGTAACAGCAGAATATACACTACCAGCAGATACTGGCAATAGTGGTTGGAAAAATGATTATTGTCAGCCATATATGGCCTCAAAGAATAATGAATACTATTATAACTGGCCAGCAGCTACGGCTAGAACTAATAATACGGTTGGAACTTCTTCTTGCAGTAATGATACAGATAACTCGGTAGGAGATATATGCCCGGCAGGGTGGATGTTGCCTACCTATACTTCTGACATAACAGCGGCAACATTGTGGAATAATGGGGCGAATCCTGGAATGTTGGCTACTACAGGCCTCTTCCTCTCCGGTTCCCAGCACTATGTTGGCGATCTCGGATGCTGGTGGTCTGGTACTCAATACAGTAATAGCTTTGCATACTATCTGGCCTCCAATGGTGCTGGCGCCAATCGTGGCGGCGGCGATAAGAATACGGGGTTCTCTGTGCGGTGTATGCGTGGCAGCCAATAATCTATTAATTATCGGCAGATGAAAGGCGGTACATGATAGCAAAACCATCGTAGTATTTTTGCATCTTTGTAGAGTCGGTATGATAGGAATTATCGCCGAAAAAGTAATCGCAAAATTCTTCGCGAGCTTTTAAAATTTCGGTGAGACGAGCGTGGTTTTTGATGTTGGCTTCTATTGTAAAATCAAAAAGTTCTAGCGCGCGGTCTATAGCTTTGTCGGCGCGAGCTTGGTTCCCCTTCTCCGTCCATTTGAGCGAACGCGAAACTTCGCTGCCGATATTGCCCATTTGGTAAGCGATGGGGCGAGTTTGCCAATCTTTGCGAGCTTCGGCGCTATGAATATAATTTACTTTAGCCATTTGGAGACTACTGCTTTGATTTTGGCTTGAACTGTTGGATCCTCGACGCTACGACTGCGGTTGCCTTGGGCGGGGCGGATATTGATCATAGAGTCAAATTCTACTAAGTCATCAATATCGTCGCTATCTAAATAGAGGTTAATACCCCAAATATCTTTTTGATCGGAACCATTTTCTAGAAGTAGTTGTTCACAATCGTAATGCATGGGCGAATCTACCGCTAGCAATTCCCTTTTAATATCTACGGCGCCCTTAATGGCGTTGTCATCAATAAAATTGGTGGATTCTTTGATGAGGCCTTGTCTGGAGATGGGGTTTTGTAATATTTTCATAAGATTATTGTAACATATTTTAAACAGCGGCTAAATGGTGGAATTAATGGTGTACTGGAAAAGTTAATGCATATTGACAAAATTAATGAAGTTTGCTATATTTAATGTAAGAAACTAAAATTAATGTAGCAAAGGAAGAATTAATATGATATACTCAGCCACATTAACTAAAACCGGGCAGATCACCATACCGAAATCAGTGCGAGAAATGCTAGGGGTAAAGCCGGGGCAGAAAGTTATTTTTGAACAGAAGAGAGGTGCCGTGACAATAGAAAAAAGTAAAACTGTTGAGGAAATTTCAGCCGAAATTCATGCCCTTGTGCCAGACTATGTGAAAGAAAAAGCTAGAAAAAATGCTGGCAAGACTACTGGGCAAATGCGTGAAGAATGGCTAAGAAGCGACGGAGCGAAAAAATACTATGAGGAACGCCTCCGGGGGACTTTATGAATAGTTCGCTGGATGCCAATATTATGCTTAGGTATATACTGGAAGATATACCCAAGCAAAGTAAAATGGTAGAAGAATTACTAAAGGATCAGGAGCAGATTTTTCACATTTCGGATTTAGTGCTGGCGGAAGTGGTATTTAATTTACAGTGTTATGAAATGCCGAGAGAAAATATTGTAGGAACTTTGCTACATATTTTTTCTCTTCCAAATATCCGTGTAAATCGCCAGGTATTAGACAAAGCTTTGCCATTTTATTTAGAGCACCCAGCATTGTCGTTTGTGGACTGCATGGCGACTTTTTATGCCGAAGTGAACGGTACCGAACCACTGTGGACATTTGACAAGCGGCTGGCAAACCAGCACCCTTCCGCGAAAAAACTAAGCTAGATTTTGACAAAATTATTCAGTGGTATCTTCGGCAGTAAGATTGATATATTCGGAGATTTTGCCGTCTGCCTTAAGGCCTTCGAATTGTTTGGCAAACTCGGTGAATGGAACTTTGATAGAGACGAAGTTAACTTCGGTATCAGTCTTGTTAATGAGCTTAACAAAATAATAGCCGTCGCCATTCATGGAGACAAAACGGCCACTACTTTGGTCTGGTTCTAACTTCATAGCTTCGGAGGCACGGCCGCCGTCGATATTCTTGCTATCTACTAGGCCGCCGGTTTCTTCGTAAATGATCTTGTCGCCTAGCTGATCTACGACGGCCTGGTAATCGTTGCCGTTTGAGGCGAGGATACTTTCTACCTGAGCGGCGGTTTGGTTGGCAGTTTTGTCGATCTCCATTTCGACTTTGGCCTTGATGAGCGTAAGGTAAAGCATACGTTCATACTCGCTTTTATCTAAACCGAAATTATCTTTGATGATTTTAATAAAGCCCTCTTCACTGCGGTCTACGCCGCCGATTTTAAGGTGGCGATCAAACTCGGTGGCAACTTCTTCTGGCGATACGGTGATATCTAATTCCCTGGCGAGCTTAGTGGCGTAAGCGTATTTTTCAGCTTCGGTAAGAGCGGAGCGCTTGTACTCGGCGCGAAGCTCGTTGAAAGAATTTTCGTCGAACTGGCTGCCAGATTGGCGTTCGATAGAAGTCATGCTGCTACGGTAAAACATGAGATAATCGGAAAAACGAACAGGCTCGCCATCTACCGAGGCGACCGAAAGCGGTACGACTTTGGTAATATTAAACAGTAATTCATCTGTCATGCCGATGCGATAAAGCGCAAGCCAACCGCCCACAAAAATCATGGCAAAAACTACCAAGGCAATTAAAATAGTGTTAACAACGATGCGGTGACGAGTCCATTGAAAAGGATATTTAAATTTGCGACCCTTGGCGAGAATTTCCTCGCGGCGCTCTTCCACCTTTTCTTTTTCGGTTTTCTTATCTTCTTTCTTAGAGAGTAACTTCATGATATAATATATTATAGCATATTAGTTTTTAGTTGGCTTCGTAGCTCAATGGATAGAGCGGCTCCGTCCTAAGGAGAAGGTTGTGCGTTCAAGTCGCACCGAAGTCACCAAATTTGAGTTAAAAGCCGCCAATAACGGCATTTTTCTTGCCTCGCTCGGTGGATAACCGCACTTCGGCAAGAGAAAATACCGTTCTGGTGGCTTTTATTCTCAAATTACATTTTTGTTTTTGCGTTTTTGTTGACTTGGGGGGAGATGATTGCAGTATAATTAAAATGCAATAAATCGAAGATGCAAGAGTATCAACAATTTTTATAACCAGGGGCTTTTTAGACGTGGAAATGGTACCGCGAGGCAACCTGACGTCTATATTAGCCTTTGGTTGATACAAGTCTTCGGTTTATTGCACCCCTTGCGGTGCCATTTTTGTAATATACCCCGTTTACAAGTGGCACCACAAGTAGAAATGTACTTTTGCATAATTCATTAAACCTTAAGAATTTTGCGGTATAATGGGATTATGACACGGAGGTCTAAAAACAGTAAATGGCGGAAAGTGTTTTCTTGGCCGAAAATGTTAGCCGTGCTGGCGGTGGCGGTAATAGGCCTAATGACTTATCTATTTGTGCAAAGTATAGAAACCTATGATTATATCGTGGAGACTAATGCGTTTTTTGCGCCGTTTGAATATTATGATAATCGCAAGATTGTAGGGGTAGATATAGAGATAATTAATCGCGTAGCGGAAAAATTAAATGCAAAAATAGACATAAAAAATGTAGAATTCGATTTAATTATAGATAACGTAGAAAATGGAATACTGGCCGATGCAGGGGCAGCGGGGCTGACTATTACGCCGGCACGGGCGGAGAAGGTAAATTTCACAATCCCCTATTACACCTCGGTACAGTATGTGATCTTCAACAAAGATAGTGCGCCCGAAATGCGTGATGAACATGTAGTGTGGGGGGCGCTGGCCGGCAAAACTTTGGGCACACAAATGGGGAGCACCGGGTACCTTTTTATGTCTGACGAGATAGACGAGGGAGTATTAAAAGATACGGGTACAGTGGTAAAAGGATTTGATTCGCATCAGCTGGCGGCAGATGCAATAGGAGCACATATTATAGATTATACAGTGGCAGACGAACTAGCGGCGCAGTTTATCGTGGAGAAAAATCCAAATCTAGCAGCGTTGCCGCTGTATTATCAGGGAGAAACGACAGAAGAAGATTATCCGGTGGAAGAATCTTATGCTATAGCGGTAAATAAACAGCGGGCAGAGCTTCTCAATGCCTTTAATGAAGTGCTGGCCGAGATGCTAGAGCCGGGTGAGGATGGCAAAAGCGAAATTGATAAATTAATATTAAAATATATGGGATTAACCAATGGATAACTTTTTCAACAAGCTAGTAGAACTATTTACCACACCGCAGTATATCGATTCCCTGCTGCATGGGTTTTTGCTCACGATGCAGATATCATTTTTTGCAATTATTATTGGGTTGGTGCTGGGCACGATAATTGCGCTAATAGATACAGCGAAAAAATCTAAGTGGATGGTGCTGCCGAAATTTATTTGCCGAGTGTACGTAACGATTATCCGCGGCACGCCGATGGCGTTGCAGCTGTTTATTATGTTCTTTGTGATATTTGCGATACGGGGGTTTCCGCAGATTATTATTGCAATCTTAGCATTTGGGTTTAATTCGGCGGCTTATACGGCGGAGGTAATCCGGAGCGGGATACAATCGGTAGATGTGGGGCAGACAGAGGCAGGGATGGCGCTAGGGCTATCGCGCTTTACGATTTTCCGGCGGATAGTGGCGCCACAGGCGATTAAAAATATTATTCCGGCGCTGGGTAATGAAATTATTACAGTAATAAAAGAGACGGCAATTGTAAGTATGGTAGGAATGTACGACTTAAACATGGCGGCAAAGGACATTGGCTCGGGACAAAATATGGCAAGCTATATAGTGCCGATGTTTGTGGCGGCGCTGTTCTACCTGGCGGTGATATACCTAATTACGTTTGTGATAAAACGAATTGAAAAAACTTTAAGAAAAAGTGAAAGAAGAGCGTAGGAGACAAAAAATGGACGAAAAAATCATCAGAGTGAAGGATTTGAAAAAAGAATTTGGCGAGAACAAAGTGCTGAGGGGTGTGAATTTTGAGCTAGGAGCTGGGGAGCGCGTAGTGGTGCTGGGGCCTAGTGGTTCGGGAAAATCCACGTTTTTACGCTGTATCAATAGGATAGAAGAGCCAACGGCGGGTGAAGTATATTTTAGTGATACGCTAATAACGGACAAGAATATTCAGAAAATTCGCCAAGATATTGGTATGGTGTTTCAGCATTTTAATTTGATAAATAATTTAACGGTGATGAAAAATTTGACTTTGGCGCCGGTAATTTTGAAATTGATGAACGAAGAAGCGGCCGAGAAAAAGGCACGGGGGCTACTGAAACATATAGATTTGCTAGGTAAGGCCGAGGCCTATCCGGCGAGTTTATCTGGTGGACAAAAGCAGCGCATAGCGATAGTGCGCGCCATGATGCTAAACCCAAAAGTAATGCTATTTGACGAACCAACTTCGGCGCTAGACCCAGAATCTATTGGCGATGTGCTAAGTTTAATTCGCGAAGTAGCAAAAGCCGGTATGACAATGATGATAGTAACGCATGAAATGAATTTTGCTAAAGAAATTGCCACGCGGATAGTGTTTGTAGATGAGGGGCGAATTATTGAAGAAGGCACGCCGAAGGAATTTTTTGAACACCCGAAAACGCTCAGAGTGAAAGAATTTTTAGAAAAGGTATTATAAAACCTATTCCCTATCTGTGGTATAATATATATCAATAAAGGGAGAAAAAATGAAAATATTATGCGTTAACGCTGGGTCGTCATCTTTGAAATTTCAGCTTTATGATATGCCAGCAGAAATATCTATTATTAGCGGCTATGTAGAAAAAATTGGAGCGCCAGATAGTTTCTACACTATCAAATACGAAGGTAAGAAAACTGAAACCGCTAAGCCTATTAAAGACCATGCCGAGGCGGCGAAGATTATGCTGGAAGAATTGCTGAACTATGGCGCGGTGAAAGATTTGGAAGAAATCCGCGGTGTGGGGCATAGAGTCTTGCACGGCGGTGAAAAATATGCAAAATCGGTAATAATTGACGATCAGGTGCTGAAAGACATTAAAGACCTAACAAAGCTTGGACCCTTACATCACCCTGGCAATATCGCTGGGATTAAGGCAATGCAAAAAGCACTACCTAACGCTACTCAGGTGGCGGTGTTTGATACGGCATTTCACCAGACTATTCCAAAGGTGCAGTTTATGTACCCAGTACCGATAGAGTGGTATGAAAAATATGGCGTGAGAAAATATGGTTTTCATGGAACTAGCCACAAATACATTACCGAGACGATGCAAAAGAAGCTAGGTAAAGAGAAAGTAAATTTGATTGTGTGCCACGTAGGGTCTGGGGCTAGTATTACGGCGGTTAAAGATAGCAAGAGCTACGACACCACTATGGGCCTAACGCCGCTAGATGGGCTAATGATGGGTACGAGGTCTGGATCGATTGACCCGTCTATCATTAAGTATATGATAGATGAAGCCGGTATGACATATGAAGAGATTGACGAGGCGCTGAATAAGAAGTCTGGACTAAAGGGTGTATGTGGTTTTAACGACAACCGCGACGTGGAAAAAGCCATTGAAGAAGGCAACGAAAATGCACGCCTAGCACTTGATATGTATGTGGATCGGATCGACAGATATATTGCTGAGTACTACCTAGAGCTAGGTGGAGAGGTAGATGCTATCGTGTTTACGGCTGGGGTGCTGGAAAACGGGGCGGAAACTCGCGAATCGATCATAGAAGGCTTGGCACCGCTAGGAATTAAAATCAACAAAGAAGTAAATGATGCAATTGCTAGCTTTAAAGAAATTACTAGTGGCATTATTACCACCGAAGATTCAACGGTGCCAGTATACGTTGAGCCCACTAATGAAGAAGTGATGATTATACGTGATGCTTACAGATTAACAAAGTAAGTCTGCAATTCATTAGTATCTCGGGAGCTTCGTGGCGTGATAATCTTCGATTATATCACGCCACTACGCCCCTACGGCGAAAAAATCTGTCTAGGCAGATTTTTTCTTTATGTCCCTCGATACTAATGAATCGCGCAATGAGGTGGTTCCTCGACCATAACGGCTTGTTGCCTTATGCTATAATGTAGTTATGTATATTTCCGACTTGATTGAAGATTTTTTGGAGCACTTGGAAATTGAAAGTGGTAGAAGTAAAAAAACGATAGATAACTACCGGCTGTATTTGGAGCGGTTTTTAGAGATTTCGCAGGAGATTTTGAATAAAGATGATATCAAACCTACAGATATAAATAGAGAGCTATTGCGCAAATATAGATTACGGCTGAATAGATATGGGTCGGAAAACGGGGAGGATGATCTCAAAACTATTACGCAAACGTATCATTTGATAGCCCTCCGCGGATTTTTGAAATACCTGACCCGGCGGGAAATAAAATCGCTAGACCCTTCCCTGGTGGACTTACCGCACGTAATTAGAAAACAGGTGACATTTTTACATTTTGATGAAGTAGAAGATATGTTGGAGCAGATAGATACTTCTACGGAATCTGGATTGCGCGATAGGGCGATAATAGAATTATTGTATTCTGGGGGGCTACGGGTATCAGAGCTGGTGGGGCTGGATAGAGGTTCAATTAACTTAGAGCGGCGAGAGTTTATGGTGCGAGGCAAAGGTAGTAAAGACCGGCCGATATTTATTAGCCAATCCGCGGCGGATAGGGTGCAAGATTATTTAGATGCACGCACCGATTCCCTACCGGCGCTGTTTCTGAACAATTCGCGCAATACCCAAGCGGTGGATACGTCGGGCAATTACCGGCGGATTACGGCACGGAGCGTGGAAAGGATTGTAGAAAAATATGCAAGGCTAGCTGGCATTACTAAGCACGTGTCGCCGCACACTTTAAGACATTCTTTTGCCACGGATTTACTCATGAACGGGGCGGATTTACGTAGCGTGCAGTCGATGCTAGGGCACGCAGATATTTCCACTACGCAGATTTATACGCACGTAACGGATGCACACTTAAAAGAAATTCACGAAAAATTTCACTCAGAAACAAAGTAGGTTATTTGGTTTTGACAATGCCAGGGTCGTAAAGGCGCATGACGGTAGAGATGGTAGATGGAGTCTTATCGCCAGTACCATACCAGCAAGTGCGGATGTAAAAATCGTAGTAGGCGGATTTGTCTTCGCCGGCAATTTTGGTGGTGTTCGGATCTTTAACGGCAATAACATAGATGCCCTCTACGCCCTGCAAAGTTTGGCTCGAACCGGAATTAATTAAACTATCGTCATCGCTATAAACTAGGCGCGGGTAGGTAGAGGCCTGCCGGAACATTTCGGCCTCGGCACTAGTATCTGGAACGGTAGAGATATAGGTTTTGCCGATGGCAGCACTAATTCCTGCCCCATCACTCGCCGCAGTGAGACCACCAAGAGCACGAGTATCAATGACGAATGCTTTTTGGCTATAGATACCGTTGTCGCCCTTAGTGTATAAATCCTCACAACTATTTACCGAATAACTGGCAACATCATGAATGTCGTTTACGTCAGTAATGACATGGCTAGAATCGGTAATGGTTTGCCAAAGCTGCGAGAAGGCACCGTTTTTATCATCTTTTTCGGCGATATAGGAAGATTGAACAAAGCGCAGAGCTTCGGCTTGGGCGTCGATTTCTTCGCGAGCAAGGGTAGTCTCCAGGGCTGTCTGCGCACTAGAAGTACCGCCACTCATGACAGCTACCACCGCTACGGCAACCATGGAAAAAATACCTACGGCCAACATGACCTCGATTAAAGTATCACCTCGTTTGCCCACGTGTTTTACCATAAGTCTATTATAGCATACTAGAAAGTAGCCAGAAATACTTTTCGGGGCCGCGTCCCTCGCGCCCGTCTTTACGGGGCTCGGGCGCTAATTCTCGGCAGCAGCCTCCGAAATGCCCCGAAAAGTACCTTCTGGCTACCTATGCACCTATCGCGTAATAGAAAAAGTCGGCGAAGGTGAGGGTGATGATGAAAGCGATGACCATAAAGGGGCCGAAGTAGATTTTTTTATGCTTATTTTTCTTTACGACTGGGGCCATAACTAGGCAAGCCAGGACGTTGGCGAGGAATAGAGTAATTAGGGCGAGCCAGGGGCTGGCCAGGGCAAGGCCGAGGGCAGTACCAAGTAGCCAGTCACCATCACCGACCCATTTGCCTTTGGAAAATAGATAGAGTAAGAGATAAATCCCACCAAGGATAGCGGCGGAAGCTAAGGGGGCGAGAATATTTTCGGCGGAAAAAGGAGAAATTGAAAGAGCAAGCCACTCTTTCAGGCATAATACTATTATAGCACATACGATAGATATTGTCAAGTAGGTGGTGGGTAGCTCGCCGTAGAGACCGTCGTAAATAGCGAGAAAAGCTAGGATTATAGTGAGTATTAGGGTGGCGAGGAGGATAGCCCATTCTAGTATGCTAGCGGTAGCTAGATCTATAGTGGTGCCGAGGGCTAGAAAAGCCAGGCCTAGACCAAGTTCAGAGAGGATTTCGGCGAAGCCGATTTTCTGTTTGCATTTACGGCACTTGCCACGGAGAAAGAGCCAAGAAAAAACCGGGATATTATCATACCATTTGAGCTGATAACCGCAATTTAAGCAGACCGAGCGGGAGCTAAGCTTTTTGCTCTTCCCTTTGGTAGATTTAAGGTGCAAACGGCGAGCCTGGCAACATAGAAATGAGCCAAAACAAGCCCCGAGGATAAAAAGTATGATAAAGAATAAAATTTGCATAAGTTAATTGTAGCATAATAATATGGTGGGGTTGAGTTTTTGCGAGAATAATCTATAATAAGCATAAGGAGAAATATGAAAAAGGGTGACTATCAAAAGAAAAATGGGTTTACAATTATTGAAGTGGCGCTGGTTTTAGCGATTGCGGGGCTAATCTTCTTGATGGTATTTGTTGCCCTGCCGCAGCTACAACGTCAACAGCGGGATTCTAGACGTCGAGATGATATTCTAAGTTTTTTGGAGACAGTAAAAAAATATCAAACCAATAATAGGGGCGCACTGCCGACGGATTGGAACGGAGAGTTCAGAACGAAATATTTAGACGATGCTTTTGTGGACCCTGACGGTAGTGAATATAGACTACAAATTACCGAATGTGATACCGAAAGGGATGAAAGGTGTACGTATACCGAACCCGATACAATGGACCACATATTACATATATTTACGAAGGCCACTTGCAATGGCGCGGAGATCGTGGGATCTTCTAATCCGAGGAATATTGCGGTGTTATATAAATTAGAGGGCGCTGGAACTTATTGCGCGAATACTTAATATAATATATCGACTTTGTTATTCCAAAAAATACTCCCTATAGGGAGTATTTTTTTGATGTTTATTCTTTCCACTGATCATCGATACAGTAAGTGCCGGCGCCCTCTAGACGATAAAGTACGGCAAAGTGACGGACGGTGTCTACAGTCACGGATCCCCCATTGCATCTTGCACCCGGAATAATGTAAATAATGTGATCGTCAAAATCTGAAGCTATAGTATAAGATTTTTCACCAGTAGATTGAAGTTTGGCAGCACCAACATGGGTGGAAAACGACTTACTGCTGGAGAGATTTTCTGATATATAAAGATTATACAGTGTACCGTCAGGATCCTGAAAAGTGTTAATTTCCGATTCGTCAACGCCAGAATTCATATACCTATGTACAAATTCTTTTGCAGCACTTCTGCGTCCAGTTGTATGCCCCGTAGCCGCGTCAAAATAATTTGGTCCGGCTGGCAAGTTGAAACCACCGTTCGTGCCTTGGTTGTTGGTTTGATATTGAACTAATGAGGTGTCAACACGTGATAGATCATTGCGGCGTTGAGTATCGCGTTGAGAGCGCTGCAAGGCTGGGAGCGCTACGAACACCATAAGGAAGATCAAACCCGCTATAGCCAATAAGAGTACGACTTCGATGATAAAGCTTTTTCAGAGTTGATATTTCGTTTTGTTATATTAAATCCTTTCTAGATTTTTAGCTTTACGTCGTAGAACAATCGTTATAGTACTCGCAACAGGGGTAAATAATTTGCCAAAACATTAAAAATATCTTAAAAAGCTATTGCTTTTTTAAAAATTATTTGATATTCTGAAATAAAGGTTATGTCACGCAACGATTGTTGTATGACATAACATTAACTAATAAATGAAAGGATAATATGCCTAGAAAAAATCAAAACCAACAGGCTAAAGCTGGGTTTACGATTATTGAGGTGGTATTGGTACTCGCAATTGCAGGCCTTATCTTCTTGATGGTATTCGTAGCTTTACCGGCGCTCCAAAGATCGCAGCGTGATACCCAACGCCGTAACGATATGTCTCGGGTAGACACATCCTTGGTTCAATATCAAACAAACAATATGTCCGCAGGTAGCAATTTAACTGCCCTGCCGGAGGGTGATAGCTACTGGGCGGCTTGTGCGGACGGCACTTTTACGGATAGCTGCGCTGCAAACGCAAATGCTGGAGCTTCGGCTAATCCATCAGTTGCGGAGAACTTCATTCAGAGATATATGAATTCCGGTACGGATGCTACTACCAACACATTCCAAGACCCGGATGGCGTATACTATAGCATGTTCATATCCAAAAATATGGGGGACGGTCAGGCTCCTACGACCGGGAATTACGGTGCAGCAAAAATTAAAAAGGATGGCACCAATAACAGATATACTATAGGTACAGATTACAATGCTCATATAGTCTATGTATTCCCTGGCGCTAAGTGTGATGGCGAATTTGTAGAAAGTGACACATCTCGCCACTTTGCCGTGATGTATCGCCTAGAAGGCGCAGGTGTTTACTGTATCGATGACCAGTAGGATTGACTAGTTTGTCATAAAAATATTCCTCCGTACGGGGGAATATTTTTATGGTAGCCGAGATACTCCCGCTACGGGAGTATTTGATAAATAAGGTTTAGTTCCCTTTTTCGGTTACGTGGCGACGGAGTTAACGAGGGAGTAGATTGGGAGCAGCGTACCACCAACTACTACGCCAATCAGGCCGGCCATGATCACCATGAGGATAGGCTCAATCATGGTAGAGATGCTATTGATTTGTTCGTCGAGCTCGTTTTCGTAAACTTGGGCGGCTTTGCCGAGCATTTCGTCGATTTTACCAGACTGTTCACCAATGGAAGCCATTTGTGGTACAAGTGGCAGCATGTATTCGCGTTCTTTCAGGGCTTCAGACAGAGGTTTGCCACCTTTAATAATTTCAAGAGATTTACTGTATTCTTCTTCTACCACTACGTTGTTAACCGCACCGGTGGCAATGGTGATGGAATCCAACATCGGTACACCGGTGGCAAGCATCATCTCGGCAGTACGAGCGAACCGTGAAACATACAGTTTGCGGAAGAGCCCGCCAAAGATTGGTACGTGAATCTTGAACGCATCCATAACTTTGCGCCCCATTGGAGTTTTCTTGACAAAGTAGAAAATCCCGCCACCAATGGCGGCAACAATGATAAGCACTAGCCACCAAAAGCCAGCAAAAAAGTCTGTAAGGTTAACTAGGCCTTGAGTAAGGCCAGGGAGCTCTTCCCCCATATCTTCGTAAAGGTTCTTGACCTGCGGCACTACGGCAACCATCATAAAAGCAAGCACAGCGATAATTACTACTAAAATAATAGCCGGATAAACCAGGGCGCCGCGAATTTTGCTAAGCATGGCAGCATCTTTTTCTTCTTGGTCAGCTAAGCGTTTTAGGGCTAGATCTAGAGTACCGGAAGTTTCGCCAGCACGAATGAGCGCAAGATAGACGCCGTTAAAAACTTCTGGGTGAGCAGAAAAAGCATCGTACAGGCTCTTGCCAGATTCTACATTGGTGAGAATTTCTTCGGCGATAGCCTTCATGCCACGGCCTTGAGTCTGTTCAATTACCGTACGAAGCGAAGTGGCCAAAGGTAGGCCGGCACCGATCAGGGTGGAAAGCTGGCGAGTAAAAGTAATGCGGTCTTTATTGGTGACGCGATTTTTGACGCCAAAAAGTCCAGATCCTTCCTCTACAACAGATTGAGGTACATAACCTTGTTCAATCAAAAGCTTGCCGGCGGTTTGCTCGTTTTCGGCCTGGATAAAGCCTTTGATGGCTTTACCGGTTTGCTTCTCCTTGGCTTTGTATTTAAAGCGTTTCATTTTAACCTTTTACTAGCCGGTTCAATTCGTTGATATCTACGGCGTATTCGCGGGCGGAATCGTAAGAAATTACGCCGGTTTGAATGAGCTTAGCTAAAGTACGATCCATAGTCTGCATGCCTTGGTCGGCACCGGTTTGGATGGCGGTGTCGATTTGATGGGTTTTGCCATCGCGGATAAGAGTACGGATGGCGGAATTAGCCACCATAATCTCGGCAGCTACGACACGACCACCACCAATAGCTGGCACTAGGCGCTGAGCGCAAATAGCCATCAGCATATTAGAGAGCTGCGAACGTACCTGAGGCTGCTGATGAGCCGGGAAGACGTCAATCATACGGTCGATAGACTGAGCGGCAGAGTTGGTGTGTAGCGTTGCAAAGACTAAGTGACCAGTTTCGGCAATAGTAATGGCAGCCTGGATGGTTTCGAGGTCGCGCATCTCACCAATTAATACTACATCCGGATCTTCACGAAGAACAGACCTCAGAGCCGCAGCAAAACTAAAGGTATCGTAATGGACTTCGCGCTGGGCAATGACGGAACGAATAGATTTGTGTGTAAATTCGATTGGATCTTCGATAGTAATAATATGAGTAGATTTCTCACGATTGATTTTGTCTACCAAGGCGGCGAGAGTAGTAGATTTACCAGAGCCAGTAGGGCCGGTAACTAACACCAAGCCACGTGGAAAATCAGCAAAAGTTTCAACGATGGCGGGCATGCCAAGCTCGTTGATGCCCTTGATTTTATTAGGGATGAGGCGGAAGGCGGCAGCCAACTTGCCACGTTCATGAAAAGCGTTTACACGAAAGCGGGCGATATCGCCGAAGGCGAAGGAATAGTCGAACTCCTTATCTTTCAAGAGGATTTTTTGTTGATCTTCGTCGAGGGTGGCAAAAATTAGATTGCGTACAATGTCTTCGTTCATGGCGGTAGTGCCAGCAACGGGCGCCAAAACACCGTCTACGCGCAAAATTGGCGGCAAGCCGTATTGGAGATGAAGATCTGAAGCATTACGACGTACACATTCTTCGAGTAGATTTTCTATTCTTAACGTATTTGATTGCCCACTGTTTTCCATAGTATTATTATAGCACAAGCGTTACGACAAATCACTAGCAACGCGGTTGACTTCCTCCATAGTTGTGATACCTGACAGTGCTTTTAAGACACCATCTTGACGCATAGTAACGGTTCCCTTTGACTTTGCTAGCCGCATAATTTCGTTGGCGGTAGCATGGGAAATGATTAGTTTTTGGATATCCTCATCCACAACGATAGTTTCATAAAGACCAGCACGACCAGAGTATCCACCGGGAGTTTCCTTAGTATCCATGCCTTTAGCTAGCATATAGAATTCGTCGTTTTTAACTGGTAAACCTGGGTAGCCTAGGTCTTCGCTGACCGCCGCAACATCTTCTTTGGTAGCGGGAAGGATATCGCCAACAATATCGTTAATGCTTTTGGTTTCGATATCGGAAGATTTGTACATTTCGCGTTTTTCGGTAACACGGCGGACTAAGCGCTGGCCAATCACTACGTTTAAAGTAGAAGCCAAGAGGAATGGTTCGATGCCCATATCTAGAAGACGCGGCAAAATACCAGCAGCAGAGTTGGTGTGAAGGGTGGAAAATACAAGGTGGCCAGTAAGGGCAGCTTGCACGGCCAGCGAAGCAGTTTCGGAATCGCGAATCTCACCTACCATTACCACATCGGGGTCTTGACGAAGGATGCTGCGAAGACCACTAGCAAAGGTGAGGCCGGCATCCACATTAACCTGAATCTGGTTGATGCCGTCCATTTTGTACTCGACTGGGTCTTCCAAGGTAACGATGTTGATAGCCTCAGATTTGATTTTCTGAATCAAGGCATACAGAGTAGTAGATTTACCAGAGCCGGTAGGGCCAGAAGTTAAGATCATGCCATTAGGTTTCTTGATTCCCTCTAATACATCACGTAGAGCGCGGCCGCTCATACCCATTTTTTCGATTTCCATAGAAACACCTTTTTTGTCGAGCAAACGAATAACTACCTGTTCGCCCCAGGTGACCGGGGAGATGGCAATGCGAAGATCGATTTCTTGATTGTCTACCAAAACGGTAAATTGGCCGTCTTGAGGGATACGGTGCTCATCGATTTTAAGATTTGAAAGAATCTTGATGCGCGATACCAGTGCAGGAGCAACTGTTTTGGGAAGTTCCATAATTTTTCTTAAAACACCGTCGATGCGACAACGAATAATAAGCGAATTCTCGAGCGGTTCGATATGAACATCAGAGGCTTTGGTTTTAGCGGCGTAACTTAGGATAGTAGTAAGAGCTTTAGAGATAGGCGAGTCTTGAACGATGGTTTTAACATTGGACCCGGCGTTAGCAGCGGCTTCTTCGCCGGTTGCCTTAACGGCCTCTTTAACGCCAGAGAAATCACCATGGTACTGATCTAGTATGCTACGGATGCCACGTTCGGACGACATCCACACTCGGATGGGTTGGTTGACGAGATTGGAAAGGTAGTCGGTAGCTTGAACATTAGTAACATCCACCATAGCGACATTTAGCATACCGTCTTTTTCGCCGAGCGGCACGGCAAGTACACGAGTGGAGGCATCCTGGGGGATTCTAGAGAGAATGTCTTGGTCGATATCGACATTTTTGAGTTCGACATAAGGCACGCCAATAATTAAGGCAGTAGCATGGGCCACCATGTCATCACTGATAAGCTTGCGGTTGACCAACTCTGCTAAGACCGGTTTATTTTCTCTTTCGGCCTCTTCTTTGACAGCCTGCACAAGATTGGCGTCGGCCAACCCCTCGCCTAGTAGAAGATTGATAATCTTCTCTTCTGCTTCCCTAGTTAGGAGGGCCATTAGTTGGTCTCCTGGCTGGGCTCGGTGTTGGATCCGGGCTCTCCTGCTGAACCTTCGGACGACTCTTCGGTTCCTTCTGCTACGTTTTGGACAGGTGTTTCAACCTCGATGCACTCACCGTATTTGTTATATTCATCGCATTCGCCAACGTAAACTTCTACGGTAGGGTTGAGTGCGCGGTAGTTGAATACTTCTGGATCTGGATCGGACAGGTTAGCATTAACCTTAGAATCGACAGTAGTGTAAGTAATATCTTCAATTGGACCGATAAACATATTAGTGACAAAGTAAGCTATCAATACGCCTGCTATTGCGGCAATGACAGATGTGGCTAAGTCTGTTTTCATTTTTTATTCTCCTCCGCGGTAAGAGTTTGCGTAGTTTCAACAATTGACGACGGATTCGTATAATAGGCCGTGGCTTGCGCCTGGAGAGTAAGGGTATTATTGCTACCCCACTCGATAGTGGCACGTTCGATATCGAACTCACGGATAGAACGCTCGATATTGTTTAGTACGTTCATGGTAGTGCTAGTGTCGGCCTCAACAGATAAACTAACAGAGAGAGCGTTAAGTCCGGACGTAGTAGACGTAGATGATGACCCGCTAGGACTAAGCGATTCGGGCTGCCAACCGGAATCGATAAATAATTTGTTCAGGCTAGCGAGCAAGGCCTCTTCATTTTTGAAGGCAGGAAGAGCATCGGGAATGATACGCAAAGCCGAACAACTTTTAATCAATTGGCTAGCGGCGGTGAGTTCGGTAGCGCCGCTAGCATCGTTGTAAATTTTATCAAGTTCGGCGTAGGTATAATTTTTTTCGGTAATAGGATTTATGCAAGAAGAGCTAGCTTCTTTAGGGACAGAATTGAGGGCTTCGTTAGCGGCAAGATTTTCAAGGATGTTGGCACGCAGAGTGCCAGGGATCTCGGAAGTCTCGATGCTGTCTGGGTCGCATTTTTTGAGCTCTTCATCGGAATAAACGTCTCCTTTTGGACTTTTGCAAATACCGGTAGTCTTGATAATATTTGAATATGAAGCTATAGATCCTTCTTCGGCGGCAATGGCTTCTGCATAGAAAGAAATCTGTTTAACGAAATGAATAGTAAGAGAAATGGCAACACCAAGCAAAACAGATGCACCCAAAACTGCCAGAAGCATGTACTGCTGAGCCTCGGAGATTTTTGCGCGTTTGCCGATTGCTACTTCTTTAGCCATATTAGTTCTCTCCATTTACATTATTAGTGTTAGCACTGCAGGCAGTGTCGTCTTCGGCACAATCGCGGGCGCGTTCGCCAAACATAGATTGGATTTGGACGTAGGAATCAGTTACATTGCGGCGGCCAGACGGCGCGATAGCTAGAACGTGGGAATTGGTAAAGTTGTAGACTTCTGGGGCAATAGAGATTACTGCGGAAAACCTGAGCACTAATTCATCACCAGCGCCACGACCGTTAGAAGAGTCTGACACGTTAATACCTTCGGTGCCACCAGGGACAAGAAGGCAGTTTTCATTAGATTCGATCCACTTAGGATTAGAGCTGTTTTGACTGGCGTTGCCAGTATAAGTGATGCAAGCACTGTTGAAGTGCTCTACGCCAGAAATTTGACCATCTAAGCTCATGTAAGGTTGGCCTTCGACTTTGGTTTGCTTGTACCAGTCACTATATTGTGGAGTGCGCCAAATACGAACCACTTGTTGGCCATTATAATCTTCGGTAGTATAGTCGCTAGTTTTCGTTTCGGAGGAGGGATTACAGCCTTCGGCATCTATAGTCCAAAAAGCGTAGATGCCTCTAGACGAATCAGAGAAAGTAGCACCGTCAGCACCGGATTCGATCATACAATAAGCTGGGATCTTGGCACCGTTTTTATCGACATAATTACCATAGTCGTAGCGCATATATTGCATACTCTTTTTGAAAGAGTCTAGGACATTGTAATCAATGTATGGTTCTTTCCCTGCATTAGCCTGAGCATCGAAGGAGAGCTTAGGTTGATTATTTGATAGATTGACGTTTAATTCTGATACGGTAATGGTATCGGCACCGGTAGGAATTAAAGCAGAGAGTACGTTAAAGGTACGCGATAGAACCTTTTTATTGCTGGTTAATGTGGAAATATTACCAACCTGATCTTTGATAGTAAGGAATTCGTTGAGGTCGCTGTATGAGTTAAGCTTTTTCGAAAGCGTTTCGAGCGTGGTTTTTTTGCCGTCTAGGGCGAGTTTTTGTCCACCAGAAATAAGCCAGAAGATAGCTACGACACTAAGACTGGTAATACCTACCGCGATGCAAATAAAATAGATAAGATTGCGAAGCTTTAAAGTTTTAATCATTTCGCCCTTGATATCAGGGACAAGGTTAATTTCGCGCGCCATTAGTCATTACTCCTTTCTGACAAGCCAATTGCTACGGCGAATTCGCTAGAGACACTAGCCAGAGTGCGTTGTTGAGCGGCCGTAGTGCGAACAAATTGCCAAGGATTACCACGCATGGTGGAAACACCAGTTTTGGCTTCGATGTACTCTGGAAGAAGTGGGATAACGTTGGCATAGCTAGAAAGCACAATGCCGCCAACTTTACCATTAATGTATTTAGTCTGAAAGAAGCGAACGGATTTGGCGAGTTCGGCTGCGTAGCCATCGAGATGGGTATTAAGAATTTTGAACACTTGACCTTCGACTTGATTTTCGTCAAGGCCAAATTTGAGCAAGAATTGGCGGGCTTGATCAGGGCGGACATTGAGGCCATTAGCAATAGCGCGAATCAAAACATCTACACCACCAGGGATAGAGCGCACCAAACGTGGCTGGTCTTTATACATGATGACAATATCAGTGGATTCTTCCCCGAGATCTACAATCATAGTAGCGTCAATAGAGCCAGGATTATTGAGAGCGCGAGCCAGTGCAAGTGGCTCCGGCTCCATAGCTATAATGTTAAGACCGGTTTTTTCGATCATTTCCATGGTGGATTCGGCGTAATCTTTCGCAACGGAGCTAACTAGGACTTCGGTTTTGGCTGGGTCGTTAGGGCTAGGGCCTAATATAACATAGTCAGCCTTGGCATCGCTCATGGCCATAGGGACATATTTGTCGATTTCGTATTTGAAAGATTTTTGGAGCTCTTTTTCGGGTAAAGTTTCGGTTTCGACTATGGAGGTAAAGGTTTTACTAGCAGGTAAGCCTAGGGCGATATTTTTGGTTTTGATGCCGGCCTGATTGACGGCACCAAGAATAGCCTCGCCGAGACGCTTTCTGCCAAGATCGGAAGCGTCTTGCGTGAGTTGCGGAGTAATAGGGACATAGGCGTATTTTTGCAAAGTCCAGCCGTGCTGGCTACTACCAGAAAGTTGCACGATTCGCATCGAGTTTGTCCCAATGTCTAGGGAGAAAAAGTCGCCCACGCCATGCAATAAGTTCATATCTATTATTATATGCTTATGTTAATTGGCTGTCAAGCAAAATAAAGTAGTGCGTTTTTATTGCATAATTCATCATATCTCGGGAGCTTCGCTTTTATGTAATGGATTCTATCGCATTGCCGCTAAACAAAATAAAGTAGTATTCGGGACGCACTCAAGGCCGTTCGGCCGAGCTTATGGTCCCGAATACTACTTTATTTTGCCAACCTTAACCAATAAAATCTTTCGAGATTGCCGTTTTTGCCGGCAAGATTGTTGTCGCGCTTTTTAATAATGATAAAGCCGTTTTGCTTGAGCCATTGTTCAAAGTTTTTAATAATTTCGCGGCGGATTTTTTCGTTTTTAACTACACCCTTGTTTAGTTGATAAGGTTTAGCTTCAAATTGAGGTTTTAGCATTACTAAGAAATCCGTATCGCTACGAGATAGGTGTATTTTAGCATGCTTTAGAATTTTTGTCAAGCTTAAGAAGGATACGTCGGCTATAATAACATCGGGAGCGCAAAGGAGCTCTTTCTCGGGGCGCGTCCGCCCGGCCCATCGCCATGGGCGGGCGGCGCTACTCCTCGCTTTGCCAAGCTCCGGACCCCCTTCGAAAGACTCCTTGTGCACTCCCGTATCAAATATATCTGTCTTTTCGTGAAGTTCTACTCGAGGGTCATAACGAAGAGGCGCCTTCATCTGATTGGTTCCCTTCTCTACCGCGATCACTTTTTTGGCGCCGTGTTTAAGGGCAAGTTCAGTAAAACCACCGGTGGAAGAACCAATATCTAAGACTATTTTGTCCTTAAAATCAAAGTCAAAAAAATTTACAGCGTCAGATAGCTTAATGTAACCCCGGATGGGCCCTGACCTCGCAGTTTCCCCAGATGTGCTCGGCTCACGCCTGCGTGCGGCGGGGGTCCCCCCAGCGAGGCCACCCATCTTTGGTCTATTTTTTTCTTTCCCGGTATGCATAAGTGTCTGTATCCACCGATACAATATCGCCTTCTTTGATGAAAGCTGGCACCTTGATGACTACGCCGGTTTCAAGCGTAGCGTCTTTCATGACCGAGCTAGTGGTGTCGCCCTTCACAGCATTTTCGGTGTAGGTAACGACTAGCCAGATATTCTTAGGTAGTACCAGATTGATAGGCGTGCCGTTGTAGAACTGGATTTCCATTTCGTCGCCATCTTTCATGAAATCTTTCATGTCGCCCACCATGTCGGCAGGAAGCTCGTATTGTTCAAAAGATTCTGGGTCCATGAAATAGAACTTTTCGTCGTCGCGATAAAGATATTGGACTTTACGCGTGGTGACTTCGGCGGGTTCAATTTTTTCTTGGCCTTTGAAAGTTTTAGGCAGAAGCGCGCCAGTGATGAGGTTTTTCACCTTAACATTGACGATGGAGCCACCGCGGCCCATCACCTTTTGGGAATATTCCACCACCTTGTACGGTTGACCGTCCAGGGTGATAAGAGTGTTTTTCTTGAGATCTGTTGGTCCGTACATATTACTCCTTAATTATTTGATACGAATGGCAAAAGGGCCAAGTGGCGAGCGCGTTTAATAGCGACCGCGAGTTGGCGCTGTTGCTTGGCGGAAAGGCCGGTTTTAGACATTGGCTCAATCCGACCATAGGTATCGATATAACGTCCTAAAGTTTTGACGTCACGATAATCGAAATACAAATTTGGATCGTTTTTTATCCTTCTCATAAATTCTCCTTCGCTTTAAGTTTGTTAGAATGGGACATCGCTGAGGTCGATCTCGCCATCAGGGATATCGTCTGGAATGTCGCTAGGGGTATTATCTACCGCATTAGCGGCACCGAAGCTGCTGGAGCTACCGCCATTGTCGCGAGCGGCACCAGTGAAATTGAAATCTTCTACTACGATTTCAACACGGGAGCGCTTTTGGCCGGTGGTTTTATCTTCCCAGCTACGTTGGTCGAGGCGACCAGAAACTAGCACGCCAGTACCTTTTTTAGCATATTGACTGATCATTTCGCCAAGTTTGCCCCAGGCGGAACAATCGATGAAGGAAACATCTTCCTTTTGTTCCCCGCTAGCATCACGGTAAGTACGATTGACTGCTACCGAAAAGCTACAAACGCTAGCACCATTGGGGGTACTGCGAAGCTCTGGGTCGCGAGTGAGATTACCGGTGATGATTGCTTTACTAAAACCGCGCATAAATAATTATTCTCCTTTTTCTTCAGTTGATTTGTCGTCTTCTTCAGGGTTTTTGTCTTTGGCTGCAAGCTTAGCCTTGCGTTCGTCGGCACGGACGAGTAGGTAGCGCAAAATTTCGTCGGTGATGTTGAAAGTGGACGAAAGTTTGGCTGGGGCTTCGGCTGGCAAATCTACATTGATGTAGTAGTAGATAGCAAAATTTTGACCCTTGATAGGATACATGAGGCGCTTTTTGCCGTCATTTTCCTCTTTGACGATTTTGCCGCCGTTCTGCTCGATAATTTTCTTGATCTTATCGAGGGCGGGGTCGAGATTCATCTCTAAATCAGGATGAAACACGACAGAGAGTTCGTATTCTTTCATAAAACTCCTTTGGTTAAAGCAAACGCTGCTCTTTGCCTTTTAGCGGCTGGCTCGTTTGCTGAGCTAATATTATGGGGTGATTATAGCATAGATTGGGGGAGTTGACAAGGGAATGTTTTTTTCGATGTATACGGCAGTTTTTTACCAAGTGCTAAGCGTCGGCAATTGATTGACTCACTGCATGAGCCATCCAGCGTCGCACGTTCGAAAAATAAAATGCAAGCATTTTATTTTTACTCACTGTGCTAGCTTGTCGACCTGCTGCGCAGGTCGTCCAATTTTCGCAACTTAGAAAAACCGTGCAAGCACGGTTTTTGCTACAAGTTGCTCAATTGGTCGAACTCTTCCATAGAGGTGATGAGGAGGTCGCGGGGCTTGTTGCCGTTTTGTGGGCCAATCACGCCAATTTCTTCGAACCAGATGGCGAGGCCAGAAACAAAGCCGTGGCCTTTACCGAGATAAGTTTGCAACATGGCAGTACTAAACTTACCTTTAGATAGCGAGATTTCTACGGCTTTACGAACGATTGGATCTTGAGGATCAAAGCGACGGCCAAGACCGCCCATATCACCAGCGCCACCGCCCATACCTTTGATAGCAACCTGCTGAGCCACGACTTCGTCGTTGTATTCTGGTGGGCGCTGAGCACGCAAGAAATCGGTAACTTTAGCAATATCTTCATCGGATGCCCAGGCACCCTGGATGCGACGGGGCTTACCCATCATTTCGGTAGTGAGGAGTAGCATGTCGCCTTTGCCGAGCAATTTTTCGGCACCACCTTGGTCTAACATAATACGAGAATCCATCTGCGAGCCCACAGCGAAGGCGATACGGCCCGGGATGTTGGCCTTGATAAGACCAGTAATAACCTTGACCTCAGGACGCTGGGTGGCAAGCACCAGGTGGATACCAGCGGCGCGGCCTTTTTGCGCGATACGGACGATTAGCATTTCGAGGTCTTTCCCTGCCATCATCATAAGGTCGGCCATCTCATCGATAATTATTACTATGTACGGCATTTTGCCTTCTTTTTCTGGATCGTTTGCTTTGGCCATCTTGGCGTTATAATCAGAAATGTTTTTAACCTTTTCTTCGGCCATGAGGGTATAGCGGCGTTCCATTTCGCCGACGGCCCATTTCATGGCGGAGAGAGCCTTGTCTGTTTGCGTGATGATTGGAGTGAGGAGGTGCGGAATATCTTGATACTGAGCCATCTCTACCTGCTTAGGGTCTACGATAATAAGCTTCATATCTGATGGGGCATTGCGGTAGAGCAATGAGCTAATTAGAGTATTAGTCATCACGGACTTACCAGAACCAGTGGTACCAGCAATGAGGAGGTGCGGCATCTTGGCAAGGTTAGCTACTACGGCGCGGCCAGAGATGTCCTTCCCTACTGCGAAGGTGAGTGGATCGCTGGCTTTTTTCCATTCATTAGATTCTAACACGCCACGCATGCGAACATCCGCCGAGCGGGCATTGGGGATTTCTACGCCTACGCTTCTGGTGCCCGGGATGGGGGCTTCGATACGAATTTTGTCTACAGCGAGGTTGAGTGCAAGCTCTTTATCGCGAGCTAATATTTTACTCAGGTTGACGCCAGCGGGTGGGCGCATAGTGTACTGAGTAACGCGCGGGCCAACATTGGCGCCTTCCATTTCTACTTCGATACCGAATTCGGCGAGAGTAGATTTGATAATATAGGCGTTTTGCTGGATATTGCCGGCGTCGGCGGGAGATTGTTTTTTCTCTAGTAAGTCCGTAGAAGGCATTTTCCAATCTGGATCGGAAACAGCGGTAAGAGCAGTAGGCTCTTTGGCAGGCTCTGGAGTAGAAGCGGGCTTTTTGATGGCGGATTTATGCAAAAGTTTAGAAGTGGCAGACGCGGAGGCCGGCTCCATAGAGCCAAGACCAGAGTTGACTTTGATTTCGAGTTGGCCGGGTTTGCGTTTTTTGGGTTCACCATCTTCATCTGCAGGCTTTTTTCCGGGTTTAACCATATTTTTGGTGCCCTTGAACATGGTGATAGGAGAAAGCTGCAAGATAAAGCAAAGTGTGATAAAGACTAACACCATATAAATAATAATGACGAAGGCTTGGTCGAGAGCCTGAGTCATAATACCATTGAGCCAATCGCCAACGATGCCGCCGTTATTCCAAATGGCGCCAATGCCAGAAAGCCACAGAAGCATGAGAACACTGGCGAAATAAACTGGAAATGCAACGCGGTTATCTTCGCTACGGAAAATTTTAATGGCGAGATAAACTAAGAGTACTGGGATAAAGTAAGTGGCAAGGCCGATGCCCTTGCTAACGGTGTCATGCACAGCATTAAGAGCAGAGCCGCCGTGGCCAAACCAAGTAATCACAAAGAATAGCGCAAGCGCAATCATTAGTACGGCACAGGTTTGCCGCCAAAAACCGCCAGGAAGCTCATGCTCCGGCTTAACCTCTTTGACCGACCGAGTAGTGCGGCGTTTTGTGTTTTTGGATGTTTTTTTGCGCTTTGTATTAGCCATAGTTCCATTATAGCACATTTTAAGGAAAAGCACAAGGGGTATGAGTTTAAAGACAACTAGAGACCTGCAAGAAGATGACCCTAAAATAGCTTCAGAATAAAGTTCGAAGCTCGAGAAGTTTAAGTCTCGGCCGCCCACGGGGAGTGTTAGCGAGCAACACAGCGTACAGACCACCCGTTGTCCCCGCCGTGGTTACGGGCTGGGTAGATATCAGTACCATTAAAGCGCAGGACGTAAGCGAAGGTACTACCGCTAACCGTACTAGACCAGTAGTAGCCGCTGGCGCCGGGATTGTACAGGGTACCGCCATAGATATTGCCAGACCGCACAAAGTAGTAAGGATTGGAGCGTAATTTGTTAAAACCACCTGTTGCGTAACCTACAGAATCGTTACCGGCAGATACCTTAGCGGTTATTTCAGCTTGATATAGCATTCTGCCAAACTCATTATATACGTTATCTGTTTGTGAGGCATTGGGCAGCCTCCAACCTTTAGGACAAATAGAGTTAGCAGCGATATCTCCAGCAGTACTACCTGTGTTCGTGGAGTTATTGGAGGCTATAGCTGCAGTCCAGTTGTAATAGTTACCAACAAAGTAACGTTTACATTCATCTTCTGTATGACTTGCGTTCTTACATGCTTGGAGAGAGTTATATCTTGTATCATTGCTGGTGGTATTAGATGTGTAGTAATATGTATCACCGCCTTCGGCCGAGTATGGCGTGGTGTAGTTATTGGTTGGCCAAGCAGATGGTTTAACTGAATTGCCATAAATATAGTAATTAGACGTAATA
>JAFOJO010000038.1 GCA_017421325.1 Candidatus Saccharimonadota bacterium | reverse complement strand
TATACTTGGCTTTTGGTAACACATGCGACAAAATGCCAAGCAAAATGATTAAAATCATAATAATCGAATATGCCGACAGCATTGCACGGCTGCGTTTTTTGCTTCGATTTTTCTTTCTAAACATTTTCGTTCCTTATTAAGTTAATATTGTTTCCGCCAAAATAGTTTATTACTAATTCCCTCGCTAATCCTCCTCTCTGACTAACGCCATACTCATACAGTGCGAACCACCACGTCCACGCGATAGCTCCGAACTAGGAATTTCAATCACCTTTACACCATGTTTTTTCAAGGTTTGATTCGTTACAAAGTTCCGATCATACGCAATTACCACACCAGGCCGTACGCAGAGCAAATTTACCCCATCGCTCCATTGCTCACGCTCAGCATCAATTCGCTTACCGTTGCCACACTTAATCAATTCTACTTTATTTAAGTGCAAATATTTCTCTAATACTTTTTGCAAACTTTGGTGGATTTCTACAATCTCAATTTCACCGCCCCGCCCAGGAGTAATTTCGTAAATCGTCGAAATATCCATTATCGCATCCTGCACCGCAAACTTATCTACATCTACTTGCGTCATCACAGTGTCTAGATGCATAAAACTCCGTTCATCCGGAATATCTATTGCCAGCACGTACTTAAATTCGTTCTTCTTATCTTTAAACAATCTACGTGCAAAATCCGCAATCGCATCTGGCTCAGTACGTTGCGAAATACCAATTGCCACTACTTCTTTAGATAGTACCTGGATATCACCACCCTCTATACAATACGGCTCTTCCCGATCATAATATAATTTAGTATCTTCGTAGAATGGATGGTATTGATATACATATTCCATAAAGATAGACTCGCGCGTTCTAGTCACCGACCACATTTTGTGCAGTGTCGCGCCATATCCCACTGTGGCCATTGGATCACGTTGGAAATACAAATTCGGAATTGGATCGATAATCATTCTACCAGTATCGCGCGTTGCATAAAACCCAGATACTTTGCCCAGCTTCTTTAATTCTGAAATATCAATTCCAGCAATACATTTACGGATCATTTCTTTCGTATCTTTTATCGCATTTAAGTAATCAAAACAATGCTTTGCTACTTTTGGCGAGGTCACGCCAGCCTCAGCAATAAACTGCTCTAAAAACTTTTTCCGCACTGTACGGCCACCCGCTTCCAAAGCTTCAGCTGCGAGATCCACCAAATACACCACTTCTACACCCTCCGCACGCAAAGCATTAGCATAGGCATCATGCTCTTGCTGCGCAATTTTTAAGTATGGGATATCGTCAAACAATAATCTCTCCAACGTATTCGGTGTAAGATTCAAAAACTCATCTCCTGGCCTGTGCATTAATACTTTTTTCAAAGGTGCTATTTCGCTAAAATTAGCAATCGAACTTTTCACCTATTTTTCCTCCTTTTTATATAGTGTTAAGAACATTACTGCTTTAATTGTATGCATGCGATTTTCTGCTTCGTCAAATACGATAGATCTTTCCGATTCAAACACTTCGTTAGTTACTTCCATTTCTGTCAAACCAAATTTTTCATTTATTTCTTTTCCAACTTTAGTATTCAAATCATGAAAAGATGGCAGGCAGTGCAAGAACACCGTAGTCGGTTTAGCCCGATTCATCATTTCCATATTTACTTGGTATGGCCGTAATAAATTAATCCTCTCACCCCATTTTTCTTTATCTTCACCCATAGATACCCATACATCTGTATAGATAGCATCCGCCTTGCCATCAAGTTCAGCGATATTATTAGTCACCGTAATCGTGCAGCCATTTTTCTCAGCTATCGGTAGGCACTCCGCCAACACTTCATCAGACGGTTTCAGACTTTCTGGCCCGCAAGCGATAAAATTTACACCCATTTTTGCGCTCATTGCCATCAAAGAATTCGCCACATTATTATGTGTATCCCCCACAAAAGCCAAAGTTAATCCTTTTAGTCTGCCAAAATGCTCCTCTAAGGTCATAAAATCTGCCAAAGCTTGCGTCGGATGCCACTCTGTAGTCAATCCGTTCCATACTGGCACATCCGCATACTTAGCCAAATCATTGACAACATCTTGCCCAAATCCGCGGTATTCTATTCCATCATACAACCGCGCCAGTACTCGTGCCGTATCTGCAATAGATTCTTTATGCCCCATCTGCGAGCCAGTTGGATCCAGGTAAGTCACACCCATCCCCAAATCATACCCCGCCACTTCAAACGAACACCGCGTCCGCGTCGAAGTCTTTTCGAATACTATCGCAATATTTTTATTTGGAAAAATTTTGTGTGCCCGCCCAGCTCTTTTTAGTTCTTTAAATTTTTTTGCTGTAGCTAGCATATAACGAAGCTCATCTTCGCTAAAATCCAGAATTCTTAAGAAATCTCTCCCAAAAAAATCCATTTTTTCACCCTTTTTACTTACCATTATTATATAGCAAGTTTATTTTAAGTACAAGCATTTAAATGCTATAATAACTATATGAAAAAACGTATTGTCTTAGCACTTGGCGGCAACGCCCTCCAAAAAAATGGCGAAGCTACTGCCGAAGCTCAAAAAAAAGTCGCCATCGAAGTTGGTGAAGTTGTCGCAAAATTAGCTAGCAAATATGAAATTATCGTTGCTCACGGCAATGGCCCACAAGTTGGCAACATCCTAATTCACGAAGAGCAAGCCTCTACCGACAAAGCCCCAGCCATGCCTCTGGAAACTGCCGTAGCCATGAGCCAAGGCCAAATCGGATATTGGCTAACCCAGGCCATCAACAATGCTTTTGCCAAAAACGGCAAAAAAGCCAAAGTCGCCACCGTGATTTCCCAAGTTGTAGTAGACAAAAACGACCCAGCTTTTAAAAATCCTACCAAGCCCATCGGCCAATTCTACAATGAAAAACAAGCCAAAGCTCTAGCCAAAGTCACCGGTTGGACAGTCAAAGAAGATGCTGGCCGTGGCTGGCGTCGCGTAGTAGCTAGCCCCAAGCCTATCGATATCGTAGAAAAACGCACAATTTTGGAACTAGTAAAAGACGGTATTATTGTTATTGCCGCCGGTGGTGGTGGTATACCGGTCACCCGTACCAAAGTGCTTAAAAGATTAAAAGGCGTCGATGCAGTAATAGATAAAGATTATGCCGCCGAAAAATTAGCCGAAGAAGTCAAAGCCAACATTTTCGTTTCCGTCACTGCCGTACCTAACGTTTATATTAAATACGGCACGCCAAATCAAGCCGCCCTCCATAATATAACCGTCAAAGAATTAGAACATTATCGAAAATATAATCAATTCAAAGCCGGCTCCATGCTCCCGAAGGTCGAAGCTACCATCAAATTCGCAAAGAAAGGCGGCATTGGTATTATTACCGACATAGAACATTTGAGCGAAGCTTTGCAAGGCAAAGCCGGCACTATAGTTAAAAAATAATTTAGAATTAATTATTGAAATCTATTTTTTAGAATTATTGAACAAGCCTGAGAAATTTTTTCTAAATTTTAGAAAAATCGACGCGCGAGACCCCCATCCGGCGTGAGACGCGCGATTTTTCGTGTAGAAATTTAGAAAAAATCTTCCCAGCGCGACGTGAAACCAATTCTAAACAAATAGATTCAAAATTACTTTTCCAATAATTTACGCAACTCCAGCTTGTATTTCTCTACCCCCGGCTGATCAAACGGGTTCACGCCAATTAATTTTGCACTTACCGCACAGGTTAATTCAAAGAAATAAATCAATTCCCCAAACCCTTTTTCATCAAACGAAGGCACACTAATATTTAGCACCGGTATTCCACCTTCTGTATGCGCTATCCTTACCGCCGCCACAATTTTCGCATTCAAATCATCCGTCGGATAATCTATAATCGTTTCAAACAAATTTCTTCGCCCATCTTGAATATATTGCCCCAAAGAATGCAAATCCGTAGAATAAATCAATGAATCTGGCAAAATTCCCCGCTTTTCCTTCCCTTCACTTTCGCCAAACAGTTGTTTCAGCCATTCATTAAAATACACTGTAGCCGGCTCAAAACTAGCAAACATCTCCGTATCATAGCCCTTACTATCCAAAGTATAGCGCATATAGGCATAGTTCAAAGCCGGCTCCACTGCTGCATCCACCGCCTCGGCCGCACCTTCTAGTAACTTAGAAATATCCACCCCCGCCACCGCCATAGGCAGCAACCCTACCGCGGTAAGTACCGAATATCTTCCCCCAATATTATCCGGCACCACAAATCTTGTATAGTCATTTTCTACCGCTTCATCATGCAAAGCCCCACGCTTGGCATCCGTCGTAGCATATATCCGTGTCATCGCTTCTTCCGCGCCATATTTTTCAATCAATTTCTTTTTAAACGCCTCAAACGCTATTGCCGGCTCCAAAGTCGTCCCAGATTTAGAAATCACGTTAATAGAAAAATCATGGTCCCCCACCTTTTCTAGCGCCCATTCTAGCTCGCGCTTACTCAACGAATTACCTGCATAAATAATCTTAGTTTCAGATTTTGGTCTAAGCGCCTCTATCACCGCTCTGTGGCCCAAATACGATCCACCAATCCCGATACATACCAAATATTCACTTTCTTCGTTAATCTTTGCCGCCGCCCCTTTTATTCGGGCAAACTCCCCCATATCATATTTTTTTGGAAGCTCCATCCATCCACCCATCGCATCTTTCTTAATTTCCGCCAAAATTCTCTGCGCCTGCGCCTTGTCTACTTCTGCGTTGAAATTAACTTTTATCATTCTACCTCCAATTTATACCAAAATTATATCATATCTTGCAATAATTATAAAAAAATGGTAAAATATATCTCACGAAATACTGCTCGCACATTTATAAGAGGAGGGATAAATATATGGCCTACAATATATGGGTTGAGCTAAAGCCAAAGAGCAAAAATCTACGGCGCTATCTAAGAGAGAAAGGCTATAAAATCTATAGCTAAAACTTTCTCGGCGAATACGTCATCAATCACGATGACGATGGAGATGAACCAAATAAATGGCTTCGCTACAAATGCGTACGCAGCAGCCAGTTAAAACCATCTCAAGCAGTATTACAGAGATTGGACGAAGAACTCACACAGGGTGTAGTGTTAAGCTACAGTATCACCGCTACCGTTCAATAAAGGTTTTCCTTTTCTAAGCCTTCGCCCACCTCGCCCGCCCCGAGCATTCCGCTCGGGGCACTTTTATGTTATAATCACTCTAGGCCCGCGTGGCGGAATTGGTAGACGCGCTAGCTTCAGGTGCTAGTGCCTTCACAGGCGTAAGAGTTCAAATCTCTTCGCGGGCACCATAGAATATTGTGGAATAGCTGACAAATTAACATAAGTATGATACAATAACAGTATAGCCTAGTTATGCTAGGGGTTAGCGGTTTTTCCGCTCTTTTTTATTGTTAATAAAATTATTTTTATGCTACAATAAAAGTGCAACAGTTTGATATTAGGAGCACTAGTGCTTTTAATTTACAAAATAACTGAATTTTAATGGCGCCGTAAGGAAGCTGAATATTCGGTTAGTTTGTAACTAGTGCGTATGTCAAGCTGTTGCACCCCTTGCGGTGCCATTTTTGTAATACTACCCCGTTTACACAAAATGGCATCACAAAGATTAACTTAACAAATTAAGTAATAAATTAAAGGTGATGCATATATGAGCCACAAAAATCAAACAAATAGTTATACAGAATTCTACTATCATTTCTTTAGAAACATCCTAGTTGTTTCTTTACCTCTCCTTATTATTTCCACACTAGTTTTATCTCTCCCTCACTCATCTGCCAATAGTGTAGATACTTTAACTCTTACTTTATCTTCTTCTTGTACTATGTCTAGTGTAGTAGATATAGAACATAACGGTAGTTTAACTAGTGGTACTTATATACAGAATATAGGACAAACTACCATAAAGACCTTATGTAATGATG
>JAFOJO010000007.1 GCA_017421325.1 Candidatus Saccharimonadota bacterium | reverse complement strand
ATCTTTTTGTTCTCCGCTAGTAGGATATCCTAATATTCCCCATTCAGTTCCACTCTTAAACCAAGCTTCATAAATTCCGCCAGAAATCTCCCAAGCACCAGTAGAAGGAGAATAGTAAATGTATCCGTTTTGGAATGACTGCATAGCTCCACCTCTTAGTAAACCACGAAGTTCAGAGCTTATTGGATATCCTAACATTCCCCACTCAGTTCCCATTCTAAACCATCTATCATAGATCCCGCCAGAAATATCCCAAGATCCAGTATTACTCGTCCAATATATGTTACCAAATTCGTAAGACTTATAACAACCGCCATCTATTAAGCCACACCTCTCTTGGCTAACAACTTTACCCAAAATACTGTTTTCCCCACCAATAGACTTATAATAAACATCTATCGTTGAGCTACTAGTTATCCCCCCAAACCAATCCTCAAAATAACTATAAAAATTTCTATTCCCATATGCTGAGCAAGAATCACCCGAACCGTACCCTGCCGCCAGAGCTGCTGCATTTGGCTGATACGGTGTATATCTATATAATGCTGAAGTTGCCAAAGACCGTATATCTACCCAGCTCCCCCCACATCCAGAGTCCGGATTATACTGTACATAATTCCATCCTAGTGGATAATTTGTCCACCCACCATCCAGCACAGTTCTAAACATCGCTGCCGCCTTACGTACCTGATTCTTAAACCCATAGTATTCCGAATTGCACGGCGCCGTATCCGGACATCCATACCCCGTAGCCGATCTATACTGCCGATTATTCGGCCATGAATCCGTAATTAGCCCCTGCTCCTTTTGTAATAACACTATTAACACCTGCGGATTTATTCTATAATCTTGCGCCGCCTGCCATATAATATGTGCCGCAGATTCTCCATTTGGCGCGTCATTCCCATATGCCGTTCCGTTTCCAAAGGTTTCATCTGCCAAGCACACAAAATGCCCATCCTTAATATGATAAGAATAACTCGAATAGTAATCCGCCAAATATGTCCGCGTATCATTACAATTTCCTTTTTGTTTTAGAAAATTCCAAATTTCCGACTCACTCATTGAATTATAATTACTCATCTGATAATCAGACATAATATACCCTGCATCAAAATTTCCCAAATTCGCCGCCTTCACGTCATCATTTCTCTTAAATTTTGCCGTCAAAAATGTAAACAAAAACACCGCCACAAATACCCCTAATACCACCAACCATACTCTTCTAGTTCGCCCTATTTTCATATTTCCACCTCCCCAATTATCGTCCCAGCCTTCCCACCAGAACTTATTTTAATCATAACTCGATAATTCCCCGATTCTAGCTCCCGAATCGGCACATTAAACCCTTCACACGTCGCCGTAGCCGCCGCGCTTACGATATCTGCTGCATCACTATACACTACATCATCCTGTACTAAATTTAATTCACAACTCCCGCTCGCCAAATACTGGTCTATATTTACCCTTATTATTAAATCACTACCATTTACCCCGGCATATGTCACTACACCAGTCAACTCTTCCTTCCTATTCGGGTTCTCACCCTCATACGCCGTTATAGAGTCTTTTTCCTTTTCTCTACCATCCACCACCTCTTTATTTCGCTCTGCTTCTTTATCTTCTATCTTTTCCTCCACTATGCTCTGTTCTTCCACCGTCTGATTTTCACCCTTATCTCTAAAATAATTATCCCACACCAAATAACATACCGCCGCAGCCACCACGAAAAGTACCGCTATTACTACCCAAAAAATCCATTTTTTGTTCTTTTTGCGTTTTTGTGCCATAAATTACAATACTCCTAATATAACTATAACAATTTTTACTCATTTTGTAAACTACTTCTTCTCAACCCCATCAATATATAGTATAATTAGCTTAATATGAAGGAAAAACACTATTTTTTTAAAGCTCTGCTCCCAGCCGCACTTCTATCCATTGTTGCTAGTTTCATGCTATTCATCGTTGAACCAATCACGTTTTACTCTGGCAATATGGATGACTTATGGTTCGATATCTACGACACCCTACCTATTTTATTTAAATTATTCGGACTTTCCGTTCTTTGTCTAATGCTTTTCTTTTTAATCATCTATCTTTGTAGCAAAAAAATCTTCAAAAAAGAAAAAGTTTATTATTCTATACTTATTGTCCTTGTTTTAGTATTCCTAGCCACCTATATTCAAGGCAACTTCTTAGCTGGCAGCTTACCTGGCCTCAATGGCGACTCCTTCAATTGGCGAGAATACATGCCAGACGTCATCATTTCATTACTACTTTGGGTTATTTTATTTGGTCTTACCGGGTTTTTCCTCATCAAGAAAAAAATTACCTTTCAAAAACTAGCCCAATATTCTTCTTATCTATTATCAGCTATCTTTATAATGCTATCCATTTCTCTACTATCAACCCTACTTACCACCCCAGCATTAGAAGATAAAACCCCCTCTCGTGCAACCTACGACTATTTCGATTTAGCCTCTACTGATAGAAATTTCTTTGTATTTCTTGTTGATGCAGTAGACTCTCAATCTTTCCATCAGTTACTCCAAGAAAATCAAGATTATCAACAAACCTTCCAAGATTTTACCTATTACCCAGACACTACATCCTACTATCCTTATACTAGAGATTCTATCCCCTATATTTTCACACAAACCCCCAACCACAACGAAGATTCTTTTGGGGATTACTCAAGAAAAGCTTATTCAAACTCAACAACTTTTAAAAATTTACAAGAAGACAACTACAAAATGCTTTTCTACGAAGATGAAGCTATCTTTGACAGCGAAACAGCTGACACTTTTGATAATATGTCAAAAAATATCCGCCTCAATGAATCCAATTTTATTGAACAAATCGTCCGCTACGATTTATTTAAATATCTACCCTTCCCACTTAAAGGCAAAGCTCATATAGAAAAGCTCTCCTTCTGGATGGCCGAAATAGCAGACGAAAAATTAGGTTTTACCTGGAGAAATATCGACAATTATCAATATCTCAACTCTCATGAAATCGAAAAAACCGACGAAAAAGTCTTTCATTTCATTCATGTAGAAGGCGCCCATATTCCATTTAATCTAGATGAAAATATTGAACCAATAGACTCAAAAATCGGCACCTATTCTCAAAAACAAAAGGCCGCTTTCACAATGATCCAAACCTACATAAATAGATTAAAAACAGCCGGTGTCTACGACAATTCCTCCATTGTTATTATGGCCGACCACGGCTACAAAGATGGTGTATATGAATACGACTATATCAATAGCCGCTTCAATCCTATCCTTTACATCAAAGGCGTCAACGAAACTCATTCCAAAATGCATACCTCCGATAAACCTATCTCATTCGAAGACCTCGGCCAAGCTTTCGACGATTTACGTCTCGGCAAAAAAAGCACCGATTTATTCAAAGATATCGAATACCCCAGAGATCGTACTATCATTTATTACGTTTGGAACGAAGAAGATCATATGGTTGAAGAAATCCAATCCGGCAAAGCCTGGAATGATACCACCATCACCGAAACTGGCAACGTCTTCGACCGATAAAACTACCTCTAGCTAGCCTAGATCTAAACCCAATATCTCCCCCGCCTGCTCTAATACCCTCTTTTCTTCTTCTGTGCAATCTACCATCCGCGCCTTAAACAACCCCACCGTCTCCTCATGTTTATAGTCCAACACTTCTAGCGACCTTGCCGCCCCTGGCACTTTCCTTAATACACCTTTTTCCACCAAGTTTTCCACATGCTCAGCCACCGCTGATACACTAGATAACCCCATCCCAGCCATAATCTCCCGATACGATGGCGAATAACCATTCTCCTCTGTAAAATCCTGTAAAAAATCCAATAATGCTAATTGTTTTTTTGTCAGCTTAACCGTCATTATGTTATAATTATAAACAATGGATAAAAATAAATCAATCGATGGACTTGTCTCTCGTCGCTCCAAAAAAGCGACTTCTTCTGCTAATGTATCAAAAAAAACAACCCCTAAAAAATCTACCACTAAATCTATAAAGCCAGCTGTCAAACCAGCCAAAACTATCAAAGTTAATAAGTCAGTCAAAATCCCCATCCAAGAAGAAATCGCCCAAACAAAACCAGCTGAGTCTACACCCACCATACCAGAAACATCCACAAAACCAGATACCCCCAAAACCACTGC
Organism: Candidatus Saccharimonadota bacterium; assembly: GCA_017421325.1. Classification (GTDB taxonomy): domain Bacteria; phylum Patescibacteriota; class Saccharimonadia; order Saccharimonadales; family Saccharimonadaceae; genus Nanosyncoccus. Next base: position 41,334 of record JAFOJO010000007.1, on the reverse strand, counting down.
CGACATCACTGAAGATTTTCTCAAACCTACTCAAGTATTTGATTTTGACGAAAAAAGCGGCGAATTAAAAGCCGCCAAAAACCCCGAAGAACTCCAAAAAACCACCAAAAAACCTAAAAAACACAAGAAACCTATGTCTAAAAAACGCAAAATTATCACCTGGACCATTTTAATTATCGTTTTTCTATTAATCGGCGGGGTTGTCTGGCTTATCATCTGGGGCAACGACATTATCGCCAAAATCACCGGCGGCCAAGGCAACGTTTTTGATTTGTTTACCGAAACTTACGAGCCCCTCAAAACCGACGAAAACGGCCGCACTAATATTCTTGCTTTTGGCACTAGTGGCTACAATATGGAAGGCGAAGAAGGCAACGGCACCCACGACGGCGCCCAACTTACTGATTCTATTATGGTTATTAGCTTAGATCAAGAAACCGGCGATACCGCTATGCTCTCCCTCCCCCGCGACTTAAAAGTTTCCTCCACCTGCACCGCCACCGGCAAAGTCAACGAAGTCTATTGGTGCAACAATATGGATGGCAACAACGAACAAGCCGGCGCCGAAGCTCTCATGGCCGAAGTTAGCGACATCCTCGGTATCGATTTTCAATACTACGCTCACATCAACTGGGGCTCACTCGTAGACATCGTTGACACTCTCGGTGGTATTACTATTACCCTAGATGAAGGTATCTACGACTACAGCTACACAGGTGCTGTTTACGAGCCAAATACGGAATATACCCTAGATGGCGAAGAAGCCCTCGGTCTCGCCCGCGCCCGCCACGGCACTACTAGTGGCGATTTCTCCCGTGGCGCCTCTCAACAAAAAATCCTCATCGGTATCAAAGAAAAAATCTTCGAAAAATCTCTCTCTATTACCAATCTCTTAGGGCTTGCCTCCACCCTCGGTGACAATCTCCGCACTAATTTTTCTATCGATGAAATGAAGACCTTGGCCCACCTTTCATCTGCCTTTGATTTTGATTCTATGCGGCAAATCTCCCTTATTGAACCAACCCCACTTATGACCACCGGCAGCATCAACGGCATCTCTTACGTTCTCCCATCCGCTGGAGCCGGCAATTACGGCGCCATCCAAAAATACGTCGCCAAAATGTTCTCTAGTGACCCACGCAACTACGAAGACTACACTATTTTAGTCTTAAACGCCACCGAAACACCAGGTCTCGCCGCCACCGAAAAAGAATCCCTCAAAGAAGCTGGCTATGACAATATTTACACAGACGATGCCCCTGAAGACGAGTATAATGAGGGCTACACTCTTTATGCCCTCACCGATGCCGCCCCTGGTACTCAAAAACTCCTAGAAGAAAAATACGGCCCCACCCAACCTTTTGACACTATTCCTACTACTATCCCTACCGACTACGACTTCGTATTAATAATTAATACCATAACAGAATAAAAAATCCCCCCTTACGGGGGATATTTTTTATTCTGTTTCAACCTTATTAATTATTAGTTTTCTCTCTCGCCCTTCCCCTTCGGAGTGCGTCTCAATATCCGAATAATCCCCCGCTACCTTATGCACCACTCTTCTATCCGCCGCATTCAAGTCTACCGTCATCGGTTGCCCGGTTTCGCGTACTTTCTTAATCCACCCCTCAGCTTTTTCAGCAATTCTCTCTGCACGATGTTGTTTATAACTAGCCACATCCACATTTACTCGTGTAATTTCCGCCCCATTAGTTACTAACGCCATAGATACTACATGCTGCAAAGCTCTCAAATTATCTGCATTTCGCCCAATTAGTAGCGAGTTTAACGATGTAGACGGTACCGAAAGCTGTATTACCTCATCGTCAATTGTCGACGTCACTGCCACATTAATCCCAAAAAAACTGAGCAGATCTTCTAGGTACCTTGCTGCAAACCTAATTGATTCATCTTTATTCATTTGTTATCTCCTTTTCTTTTTAATATCTTTCGCGGAGATTCTAGTTATTTTTGTTCCTGTTTTTTTATTTTTCACCACCTCAGCTTCTTTAATATTTCTAAGCTCTTTCAACACCGCTTTATCTGTAGTAGCATCAATTTCTGCATCCACTTTCTTCAGGACAATCCTTTGCTGTATCACTGTAATAATGTTACTGAGGAAATAATAAAATGCCAACGCCCCATTCAAATTAAACATAATAATAAACATCATTATTGGCATCATCATCGACATTTGCCCAGTCGTCATCGCCGAAATATCCGAATCATCTATTTCTTTACCATCCTTCGCTTCTTTCAAAATATCACGAAACCTCTTTTTCTTTTCACTCTTCCCGGATGGCATTTGCTGCTTAGTAGCCCAATATTGCACCACTGACGCCATCACTGCACATACTAAGATAAATAACGCACTCCAGCTAAATTTACCCATCAGTACATCGCTCGCCTTCACGTTCAAATTTATCACCCCAAATAGTCTTGGCTCAAAATCATACGAAGCTTTTTCTTCTGCCGGAATCTCCTTATTTTGTAGGTCCGCTAGATACACTGCCTGCTTCTCTTCCAAATTCTTAATTTCCGAACCTTCATACGCTACAATATCGTACGCCCGATTCATCAAATTATCTTGCGGTAACGGCGTAGCAATCACCCGAATTGCTGAAAAAATCGCAATAAATATCGGTAACTGTATTACAAGAGTCAAAATCGAAGCAAACGGCTTTACATTATACCGTTTATATAAATCCATCGTTTGTAAAGATTCTAATTGCTTATTCCCCTTGCAATTTTTCTTAATCTGCGTTAATTCCGGCTGAATCTTTTTAATCAACCTAGTTTGGTTCAACTGTCTCTTTGTTAGCGGCATCATTAGTAGCTTTACTAATACCGTAAAGATAATAATCGCCCATCCAAAATCGTGCACCAAATTAAATATTACAAATAAAATATTCACAATTGGCCGCACCACTATCATATCTATAAAATTAAATGGGCTACCTGTTACAATAGACCCAATCACAAAGATAATAAACAGCCCCCAGTAGATATATTTTTTCACACTCTTCTTACCCATTCTGTTTATTATAACACACCTTAGCTTCCGCCACCAGCTCCCCCAGCAACTTCTCCACCTCAGTAAACGACATTTTCATCAAATCTTTCGAATACACCACAAATATATAATCCGTCTTTTTCGGAATATCTTTCATATTCAGTCTCAAAGCTTCATATATCCTTCGCCGTATTCTATTTCGTCCCACTGCACTTTTTTCCACTTTTTTAGATACCACTACCGCGAGCCTCGTAAACCCCCTGGTATTTTCCACAAAAACTAGCGACATCTTCGGCTTCCGAATTGTCTTACCCCTTTGATACACATACCTCACCCCACCACGTGAGTGAAACCGATATTTCTTACTAAGCATATTACTATATATTATATATTAAATAAGCCCTTAGTGGGCTTATTATTAAACAGTCAAACGGGCGCGACCTTTAAGCCTGCGGCGAGCTAGTACTTTCTTCCCATTCTTCGTCGCATTCCTCTTCATAAAACCATGCTCTACCTTGCGCTGCCTTTTGTGTGGCTGATATGTTCTCTTTGGCATATTATTCCTTAAATTTTATTTAATTTCAAATTCTTTATATAGTATACCGCATTTTTCCACAATTTTCAAGCAGTTTTCCACAATCACACCAGATAAACTCGCCTACTTGTGGAAAATCCCCCATCTGTTACTCTAAAAACATATTACACCACATTTTTTCACCCTAAAAACCTGTGGAAAACTCCCCCTCCTATGCTATAATATCCTAAAAGGAGGTCAGTTTACTAATGTACGACGTTTGGAAAAACGCACTTGCCGAAATCGAACAGCAAATTTCCACTGCTAATTTTTCTACCTGGTTTCAGGATACTTCCCTACTTTCCACCGAAGATGGCAATATCAAAATCGGTGTCAAAAATTCCTTCTACGTCAAACAGCTCCGCAACCGCTATCTAGATCTCATCAAAACCGCCCTCGAAAACAACAATATCACCATTAATACCATAGATTTTGAAGTCCAATCCAGCACCAAGCCCAAAGTCCGCTCCCGCGAAATCACTCCAGATAATACCCCACTGAAAACCCATGTCAAAAAAGTCAAAACCGACCTAGAAGATCAAACTTCCAACACCGGCCTTAATCATAAATACACTCTAGATAATTTTGTCGTGGGGTCTAATAACGACCTCGCCGTTTCCGCCGCCCGTAGTATTATAGATTCCCCTGGCGACCGCTACAACCCCTTCTTCCTTTATGGTGGGCCAGGCCTTGGTAAAACTCACCTTGTCCAAGCCATCGGTAATGAATTATTAAAGAAAAATCCCGACCTTAAAATTTTCTACACCCCTATTTCCCACTTTTATTCCGATTTTATCGACGCCGTTAAACTCGGTAAAGGTAAAGAATTCAACCTTAAATTCCGCAAACTCGATGTTTTAATTATCGACGATTTCCAATTTATCGTCGGCAAAGAAAAATCCCAAGAAGAATTCTTTAATATCTTTAATGATTTATATCAACTTAATAAGCAAATCATCGTCACCAGCGATCGTTTACCGTCCCAAATCAAATCCGTAGACGAAAGGCTCGCTTCCCGCCTCACCTGGGCCGGCGCTTTCGACCTCCAGCTCCCTAAATTCGAAGATAAATGTGCCATCCTTCGCGCCAAAGCCGAACTCATGGGTGCCGAAATAGAGCCCGAAGCCATCGAATACATCGCCGAAAATGTCAACACTAACATTCGTGATCTCGAGGGCGAGTTCTCCACCATTTTATTAATGTCCGAAGTCCGCGGCCTCACCCCACTCGAACTTATAGAAAACGGCTCCGTTTCTGTAAATAAATCCTCCAAGCTCCGCCCAGTTTCCGCCAAGCAAATCGTGGAAAAAGTCGCCAAATATTACGAGCTCCCAGTCAAAGAACTCACCGGCAAATCCCGCGTTTCCCATATCAAAAACGCTCGCCAAGTTGCCATGTTTTTATTATCCAAAGAATTGAATCTTAGTACCAACAAAATTGCCGCAGAAGTTGGCGTCAAAGATCACACCACCGTCATGCATGGCGTGAAGAAAATTGAAAAAGATCTCAAGTTCAACTTCACCCTCCGCGACCAAATCGAAGAAATCAAGGAAAAAATCTATGGTTAATAAAATTATTCAATTTATCCAAAATGTGGAAATCTTGTGTAAAACCCTCTGGAAATCTCAGTGCAAATTTCGTGCAAATTTTTGTGAAAAACTTACTCACTCCAAAAAATCTGTGTATAAAATATTTTACCCACCGACTTTTCCCACCTTTCCCACCACCTTTTTCACAAAGTCTCAACAGATAAGTCCAACTAACTTTTCCACTATTCCACAGTCCCTACTATTACAACTACAAAATATATTTATTAATAGAAACTTTTAAAAGGAGTCTATATGAAAATCAAAGTCACCCAAGCCAAATTAAGTAAAGCCTTAAATAATGTTAGTCGCATTGCTATCGGTAAAGTCACTCTACCTATCTTAAACAATGTTTTAATCAGGGTAGACAATAAAAAAGTCTCCCTCGTTACCACCAATCTAGATATGGCTGTAGTAGATTTCCTTCCTGTCTCCAGTTCTGAAGATGGTGTAGTCACCGTTCCCGCCAAGCTTCTAGCCGAATTCGTTTCTAATCTCCCCAAGGGCGAAACTATCGAAATAGAAGCCAAAGATACCAAAGTTACCATTACCGCTGGTAAATATTCTTCTACCATCAATGGCGCCCTAGCGGATGATTTCCCTGAGCTCCCCGAGATCAACGAAAAAGACGCCGTAGTTTACAAAATCGGTGTAGACGAATTTAAACATAGTGTGGGCCAAGTAGCCATTGCGAGTAGTAATGATCTCACCCGCCCAGCTCTTACTGGCGTCTATTTTAATACTAATAATAACACCCTCGCTATCGCCGCCACCGATGGTTACCGCCTCGCCGAGAAAAAGTTGATAGATAAGGTAGAGAGTGAAGTTAAAGCTATAGTACCAGCCAGTTCCCTGCAGGAAGTTCTAAGGTCTATTAATGACGATATGGAAGAAGTAGAAATTTCCTTCAATGAGGATCTTGTTCGCTTCCGTCTTGGCGAAGTAGAGATTATCTCTAAGCTTATCGACGCCAGCTTCCCAGATTATCAAAAATTAATTCCCAAAGACAACAATATTAAGGTTACTTTAAATCGCGACGAGCTGGTGCGGGTCACTAAGCTCGCCGCTCTCTTCGCCCGCTCGGTGGGTGGCTCTATTATTTGTGAAACCAAGGCTCCAGATACCTTCTCGGTTAAATCCATCGCCAACGAATTTGGTGAAAACGACTCCAAAATAGAAACCAAGGTAGAAGTAGAAGGCAGAGTAAATCTTAACTCTCGCTTCCTTATAGATGCTCTTAATGCCTTAGAAGAAAAAGAAATTGAATTCAGCTTCTCAGATCGCATCGCTCCTATTATCCTTAAAAACAAAAAGAGTAATAATTATACTCACATTGTAATGCCACTCAACTCATGATAATTAAATCTATTAAACTATTTAATTTCAGAAACCACACCACCTATTCCCTCGCCTGCGAAGATGAAACTTCGTTAATCCTAGGTGAAAACGGCAGTGGTAAGACTTCTGTGTTGGAGGCTATTTATATTCTTACCCGCGGTAAAAGTTTCCGCGCTACTGACCCAGAGATTATTAAGCGTGGCACCGATTATTATCGCATAGAATTAGAATATATTAATGGTGAAACCTACACTGCTACCTACGACGGCACCACTAAGGCTTTTCTTATTATGGATAAAAAATCCCGCCGCCTCCCTAAAAAACATAAATACCCCGTAGTTCTCTTTCAGCCGTCAGACCTTAATCTTATTAGTCATTCCCCCGGTCGCCGCCGCGATTATTTTGACCGCATCTTTAGTCAGTTCGATGAAAAATACAGTGAAAGTTTACTTAAGTATGAAAAATCGTTAAAACAACGTAACGAACTATTAAAATCTGACAATATTACCAAAGAGGCTATTTTCTCCTGGAATATCCTACTTGCAAAATATGGCACAGATTTATTCACTTATCGCAATAAATTTATTCAAGAAATTAATTCCCGCCTTACCGACATTTACCGCTCTATCGCTGAAAACGATGACGAAATAGAAATTATTTATAAATCCGATGTTTCTAGTAGTAATGATAATCAATACCTTAATATTCTAGAAAGCAATTATCAAAAAGATCTCTACCTTGGCCACACTAGCTTTGGTATTCATCGTGACGATTATATTTTCAAATTCAACGGCAAGCCCGCCGACGGCTCTGCTTCGCGCGGCGAGTCCCGCTCTATCATCTTAGCCCTTAAATTTATCGAAGCCGACCTCATTTACCAAAAACTCTCCCAAAAGCCAATTATTTTACTAGATGATGTCTTTTCCGAGCTTGACGAGTCCCGCCGTAAATGCCTAGTTAAAAACTTTAAAGATAATCAAGTAATTATCACTAGTGTAGAAGATATTAAAGATAAATAACCTTCACCACCCTACCTCGCCACACACCGCACCGGAAAGCCATAAAATCTTCCATTATAGCCAATTGTAGCAATATTGACAAAGTTATCGCCAATACCTAACATATAAGCACTAAGTTCTATTCCATTATGTAACCCTGCTGTACTAGACCAATAATAACCTCTAGTGTAAAACACTTCTATCACACTGTTAGAAATATAACCAGTTCTTATAAACCATAATGGAGATGACAATAAATTAGCGTCATCATTAGTAGAGCCATCGTTATATAAATAGTTTAATCTCCCAAATTCATTGGTAGAGTTAATGATTGAACCGGATTCGTTAGATATGGTAGGTAATCTCCAACCCTTAGGGCAAATAGAATTTTGTGGGTTTTGTGAGATATCGTTTATTGTGTCGCTTGCGAGCGTACTACTATTATTGGACGCTATGGTCGCAGTCCAGTTGTAATAATTGCCTAGTGATGCGTGGCCAGTTTCTGTGTCGTCCGTTTTATTAGCAGAATACGGTTCAGTGCTGTTATTTTGCCAACCCGTTACAGTAGTACCTTCAAAGTTAATTGTTTTAGCAGTGCTTACTGGAGTCCAACTAGTAATTCCTGTAGTTGAATCATAGTTATACCCATTAGTTTGAGAATAGGCACCGGTAAGTGAGTGATCTGTTAAATCTGTATCTTCTGACGTTAACGTTTTCGTTTTGGTGGGGTCTTGCTCGTCTGATACTATATCAAAATCTAAATTCTGTGTCATCCAAACATTTCCATCCTTAAGTTTAGTTACCCAGTATTTCTTGCCATCTCTTTTATCTATAGCTTGCACACTTTGTTCTAATGCTAGTGTATTTTTCCAAGTATCTACTTCTTGCATGTAATATATATGTTCATTGGTAGAATATGGATGTGTTAGTAAATACTTCACTTGCCCCTGATAAGTCCCAGCATACTGACTAGATGATGCATATACAGCATAAGTAGTAGTAAAGCTAGACCCCTCAGCCATATCCGTAGTACCAGAAGCCCTACTAGCTACTTTGGTCCATATATTAGGTACTACACCATAGGTATTATTATATTCTGTTGCTATAGTAGGAGGAGTAGGAGAAGGATCATCTGGTATATTATTTAACTTCATAGCCCATTGTGAAGTTAATCCACTGGTATTTAATCCTGTACCTATACTATATTCAGGTCTTTCAGAATTGATTAATTTATTATTACCTTCTTCATTATTACTATACCCTACTGCATATACACTATAGCCATTGCCATCATTGCATAGTGTAGTAATAGTAGTCTTTCCTATATCTCCTAAATAGTTACCATTATACACTTCTGCATTATGAGGAATATTAACTACACTAGATAGGGTACAAGATGATGAGATAGTAATAGCTAGATTGTCTGAACCAGAACTAGAACCTGTGGCAGAGCTATGAATGGAAGATAAAATAATAACAGAGATAATGACTAATGGAATACTAGCCAAAAGAATATTGCGGAAGAAATGATAGTAGAATTCTGTATAGCTGCTACCTGAACTATTTAATGATTTAGTTCTATTTACTTCACCCATTTTACCTCACCTATAGTTTAGTTTAATTAACTTTGCTATTGCATAATTCATTAATGTTGAGGGACATAAAGGCAAAATCTGCTGAAAGAAGATTTTGCCGCCGAAGGGGCGAAGTGATGTGATAAAATTTATTATCACATCACGAAGCTCCCGAAACATAATGAATTATGCAAAAGTGCGTTTAGCTTGCGGTGCCACTTGTAAACGGGGTAGTCATACAAAAAATGGCACCGCAAGGGGTGCTACACTTTGTTATCTTATACTAAAGCAGTACCAAGCAACTCAGTCCCTTTACGGCGCCGTTTTAATCGTTTGGTACAAATAAGATACTAAAAACGCTTTAGCGTTAATAACAAAATGTAGCATCTTAATTGTATCATTATTTCACCAAGAATAAAACACTGAATATTTATAATTCATTAATATTGAGGAACATAAAGACCAAACTGCCGCAGGCGGTTTGGTCGCCGAAGGGGCGAAGCAATGTGATAAAATCCATTATCACATTGCGAAGCTTCCGAGATATTAATGAATTATATAAAATTTACCTATTTGCCAACGTATTATGGTTTTTGATAAACGCCACCACCGGATTCTCGCTCCCCTCAAAGAATTTCATATTATTATATGCGGTTTCGTCATCGGTATATTGCTTTAACGCCGCCGTAGCACGTGCCAAAGATACATACCTTTGTGCATACTTATAAGTCTGCCAATCTGGGTTGGCACTAGAATTCACAAACTCTTCCCCACTCGCAAACCTCTTATTCTCTTCCGAAGTCCCCATAAATATCTCTATCATTTCTGCAATATCCGACAAAAACGGTATAGAGCTAGACTCGTTATTTAGGGAGTCCAAAATCCCCCCATCCATCACCCCTAGCGGAGTTTTTCGCTCATTATTATATAGTATAAAATTCGCCAGGTCCGAACCTTCATTTATCTTCCTTACCCCAGATGAACTTAAAGTAGTATTATTTTCCACGAAACTTACAAACCCTGCATCATTAAACGGGTTATTTAGGGTAGAGGTATCAAATGTGGCTATCGGTGCACATTGTGCCGACCCTACCGCCCCAATTGTGGCATAAGTTTCGCAATCCCCAAAATTCGTTAAATATCCACCAGCTTCATCTGCATAAGAAGTTGGTAAAAGTGATATCACCGCGGAATTAACTGTGCTAGAAAAACTCTTTACCCCTGAGAAAATACCCGAGAATTTCATACTCGCCACCGCAAAATTATAGAAAATCGCCCCAAGAAACGTATTTTTGGAAGTAACATCAAACGGACTCCGGTTCATCCTATCTATCTCAGCGTTCATTTTAGCAATTTTATTATTCAACCTCGCGTAAGATTCCACCGCTGCGTCGTCCCCCACCGTCGCTCCACTTTGCCGAGCCAGTTTACTCCCTAAAGTTACTGCACCTTCCGCTAATAGTTCTCCCCCGTCTATACCTTTAGTATTACTATAAGAATTATTTACCAAAGATTTATTTAGTGTTGGCTCTACCAGAGATAGTATCGTATTAGATGCAGCCTCTACTCCGTCACTAATAAACCTTCCCACCGTCCCCTTTTCTTTATCCCCGGATGAACCCACCGTATCTGGTATTACATCTGAACCACTACTCCCCACCTGGTTTTCCACGGTTTTTAGGACTCTATCTGTAGAATAATTCCCCACCGCATCCATATCTACTTTGTTTCCGGAAAGTATCGCATACAAACTTGGCGAATCTAATGCTGTGCCAACTATTTTTTTTACCTCACCGGTTTTCACATCCACTACTTCAGTCTCAACTTTATCATACAAATAATTCATTTCATCGTTAAGCTTTGATTCATTTCCATCCCCCGCCTTCATTTTGCTAACATTTTCCATAAATAATGCAAAGAATTTCATTGACCTTTGCTCCCTAGTCATTGTTTCGGCCACCTTTAATTGGTCCGCCGAATTTAGGGTGGCATCCGTAGTGCTGGCAGCTGGGTTTTTGCTTGCTACGCTACTTATAAACTCCGCCACTTCCTCTCCTGGGGCTGCCGTTTCGCCATTTTCTACATATTCGTAAGTCGTTTCAGTGGTGCCATCGGCATTTTCTTCTGTTACTTCTACTAGCGATACACTATTCACCCCCACATCACTTCCTTCCCCCATCAGCTCATTCATTTTCTCTTCAAAATCATCCTCGCTAGTAAAATTATTGCGTGAAGTTCCAATTTCTTCAAACACCTTGTTAGCCGACTCATCATAATAATATGCCGCGCAGCCATAGGTTGCATCATTAATACTACCTAATAGAGCCGCGTCTATCCCCACCTCGTCTATAAAATTATCCGCCGTAATCATCTTGTCACCCCTTTTTAGCACTAAGCTTGCCTCGGCCTTATTGCCCTCTACAAAATTATTCCCCTCTATATACCCCACCAGTATCCCCCTACTCTTTAAAATCTCCGCTGTGTCACTCGCTATCTCGCCATCCCTCAAAGCCTGTTGCAAAGCTAAATTTTTACTCATCGTTGCGTCCGCGCACTGCATATCGGTTTCATCAATTAAATTTTCATAGATTGTAGTAGGTATAATATTCCCTGCTCCAAATAGTATGGCCACCACTACTATCATTGCCACAATAAACCCCGCCGCCCCGAGGGATTTTAATTTTTTACCAGATTTCATTTTTGTATTTTTACCAGTCACGTGCGAAACAAACTGATTGGTTTTCAGTGCAGACCTTTCACTCGACTTCAAAATCTCCTCAGCCGACATAATACTATAATTATAACATACTTATGAAAAAAGTAAAGTTTCGTGCTATAATATATTATATGGTAAAAGTAGAGAAAATTATCCCTGGTGGCCAAGCACTCGGCACTTTAGAAGATGGCCGTAAGGTCTTCTTTTGGAATGCCTTGCCTGGCGAAATTGTCACAGAGTATGATATTACTAAGCAGAAATCGCATTTCGTAGAAGCTATCGCCGCTAAAATTGAAAATCCTTCCAAGTTCCGCGTAGAGCCCAAAGATACTTGTTTTCTCTCTACCTCCCCTTGGCAAATTATAGACTGGGATTACGAAAACCAGCTTAAAATAGATCTAGTGGTAGAAATCTTCCGCGAACACCATATAGATATGGAAAAGCCCGAAGTTTTTACCGACGATACCCCATATTTTTACCGCAATAAAATGGAATATGCTCTCTATTGGAATAATGAATTAAATAAAATAGAGCTCGCCTTTCACACTCGCGGTTCACATCGTAAAATTCCGGTTACAACTTCCTCTATCGAGCGTCCCGAAATTTTCACCAAAGCTCAGCAAATTATTGATGATCTAAACAGTCGCCACGAGGAAGCCCGTAAATATCAGTCCATTTTGCTCCGTTGCAACCAAAATGGTGAAGTTTCCGGCGGTCTCTACGAAAATCGTAAACCTCATCCAGCTTTTGATAATCTTATCGACCAAATCCTTGGTCAGACTTATTCTTATTCCCCAAACGGCTTTTTCCAGATTAACCTACCGGTCTACGAGCTAGCCCTGAAAGAAATACAAAAATATATTAATACCGATAATGTCCTGGACCTCTACGCCGGCGTCGGCACCATCGGCCTCTCCGTCGCCCGCGACAAGCAGCTTATTTTGGTTGAAGTTGATAAATCGGCTTACGCTGAACTTGCTAAGAACTGCAAGAATACTATTATTGAGGACCGTACGCGACTAACGAGGAGCGGAATGAGCGAAGCTTCGCCCGTAACGACGGGCCGAAGCGAGCGAGTCCGAAATGATAGTATTCTTGCGGTTAATGCCAAATCAGAAGAAGTCTTAGATTATCTCGAGCCAGACCAAACCGTCATCCTTGACCCTCCTCGCGCCGGCTGTGACAAAAAACTAATCGACAAACTCCTAGAAGTCCGCCCCCAAACTGTTATTTACTTATCCTGTAACCCCGCCACTCAAGCCCGCGATGTGAAAATTTTATTAGATAAATACAAGATTGAAGATGTCAAAACTTTCAACTTTTTCCCTCGCACTCCTCACGTTGAAAATCTCGTAATTCTCTCTTTAAAATAAACCAAAAACATGCTAAACTTGTTTTAGACGGAAAGGTGGCCGAGTGGTTTAAGGCGCACGCTTGGAAAGCGTGTAAAGGGGCAACCCTTTCGCAGGTTCAAATCCTGTCCTTTCCGCCAATCTAGAGCGGAAGCAAGTTCGCATCGAGCGCGTCAGCGCGAGATTCCCCTATCTTGTCCTTTCCGCCAAAACCAAAACATGGAGAAAAAGGTGAGCGAAAATAACATTATAATAGAACTTAAAGGTTTAACCAAACGCTACGGATATGGTGACACCGAATCTTTTGCCCTAAAAGATTTCGATCTCACCATCAAACGTGGCGAATTTATTATGATCATGGGCCCCTCGGGCTGCGGTAAAACCACACTGCTTAATATCATTGGCCTATTAGATCGTGCCTCGCGGGGTGAATACATCTTAAACGGCGAAAATGTCGCCGGTATCTCCGCCCACCGTCAGGCTCGTCTCCGCGCCAAAAAAATCGGCTTTATTTTTCAAAACTTCAACCTCATCGAAGATTTACCCATTCTCGAAAACGTCGCCCTCCCGCTAGTTTATACGGGCTATTCCAAAACTGCCCGCCTCAAAAATGCTTCCTCCGCCCTTAAACGCTTTAATCTCCAAGAGCGCGAATATTATCTTCCCTATCAACTTTCCGGCGGTCAGCAACAGCGTGTAGCTATCGCCCGCGCTATCGTGGGTAATCCCGAAATTATTCTAGCTGACGAGCCCACCGGTAACCTAGACTCTCGCTCTTCTCACACTGTTATGGAAGAGCTCAAAAAAATCCACGAAGAAGGCAACACTATTATTATGGTTACCCATAACCCAGCCCTCACGACTTATGCTACTCGCGTTATCAATATGCTAGATGGTCAAATCGACACCGACGTCAAAACTGTAGAAGACCAAAATCTTCCGCAACCTATCGATGTTAAGATTAAAAAACGCAAAACCAAACCCGAAGTTATTCTTGGCCAGGTTGAGCCTACTAAAAAACATAGACGCAAAAAACATCGGAGGAAAAAATAATGTCCCTACTTTTAAAAACTCATTTCAAGCTCGCCAAAACTTCCATCAAGGAAAATCGCACCCGCTCTTTCCTTACCTGTCTTGGCATCGCTATTGGTGTGGCTAGCATTATTCTTATTCTCTCTCTTATGGGTAGCATTTCCAATCTCGTTAAATCCGAGGTTAGCGAAATCGGCTCCAACCTTATCGTGGTTCGTCCTAGTTCCACTAAAGACTCCGTCACTAGTATTATTGAAGAACTCACTTCTTCCAATACTTTTCAGCAATCCAGCCTTTCCCTTTCAGATGTTGAAGCTATTTCTAAGTTAAAAAATATTTCCGCCGTCGCCCCAATCGCTACTTCCACTAATACCGTTGGTTCTGAGAAAAATACTTTTTCGTCTGTACAGATTCTTGGCACTACGCCAGATTTTGTCAAAATCGAACCCCTCGCCTTGCGCTATGGCACTTTCTTTACTAATGACAACAAAGAAAACGGTGTTGTGCTTGGACATACCCTGTCACTCGCGCTCTTCAATACTATTAATAGCACCGTTGGTAAAACTATTACTATCATGGGTGAAAAATTTATGGTGGTCGGCGTACTCGACGAAATCGATAAATCCATCAATTTCGACAACATAGATTTTGATAATGCCCTCCTAATGGACGCTAACGCTCTAGATAAACTCATTGGCTCTACTCAAATACAGCAAATTAATATCAAGGCTGAAAATACCGATAGCCTCGCCGCTATTTCTACAGATATTAAAAATATCCTCAAAGAAAACAAATCTGGCGATGAAAATTTCACCGTCGCTTACGGTGACGATATTACTCACCCTGCTAGCTCACTCTTTACCGTGGTTTCCGGCATGCTCGCTATCGTGGCTGCCATTTCTCTTGTAGTTGGCGGTATTGGTGTAATGAATATTATGCTTGTGTCAGTGGCAGAGCGCACTCACGAAATCGGTATCCGCAAAGCCGTAGGTGCTTCTTCTCGCAATATTCTCATGCAATTCCTCTTTGAGGCTCTCATTCTTTCTATCCTTGGCGGTATCTTTGGCTTGGTTCTTGGTTATATTTTGGCATTTCTAATTTCCGTCATCACCCCATTCGCTCCATACATTAGTTGGGAAATTTTAGCACTTACTTTACTTACTACTCTTGCGGTAGGTATCATCTTTGGTATTTACCCCGCCCTCAAGGCCGCCTCTAAAAACCCAATCGAATCTCTCAAACATTATAGATAGTTATGAAAGAATTTTTAGAAAAACTCCCATTTTATAATCAGGCTGTTTTACCATACCACTATGCTCAGTCCTTGGTTGCTGGCATTAAATACGGCTTCCCCGGCAAAAAACTCCGCGTCATCGGCGTTACCGGCACCAACGGCAAAACTACCACGGCTTTCATGATCTGGCAAATGCTAAACCATGCCGGCTATAAAACTGGCCTCATGACCACCGTTGCTTGGGGTGTAAATAAATTACAACCCGAACTTAATCACATGACCACTGTAGATGCCTTTACCTTAAATAGCCGCATCTCCAATATTAAGAAGCAAGGTGCCGAGTTTCTTGTGCTCGAGGTCACTTCCCATGCTCTTGCCCAATTTCGTACCCTCGGTATCCCTATCGAAATTGCTGTGTTTACTAATCTCACGCACGATCATTTAGATTACCATAAAACCGTCGCCAATTATCGCGCCGCCAAGGGCAAATTATTTAAAAAAGCCAAATTTAGTATCTTAAATGCGGACGACTCTGCCGCCACTTACTATAAAAAACTCACTTCAAATTACACTACCTACGGCATTAAAAAAGGCGACCACCGCGCCGCTAATATTAAGCTAAATGTTTCCGGTGTAGAATATTCTGTAGATGATCTCAAAATCACTACTCAGATCCCTGGCGAATTTAACGTTTATAATTCCCTAGCCGCTGCTTTAGTTGGAGAAAAACTCGGCCTCACTAATGCTCAAATCATAGACGGTATTAAATCACTCACCTCGGTAGAAGGCCGCATGAATATCGTAGATGAAGGTCAGCCTTTCACTGTAATTGTGGACTATGCCCACGCGCCAGACGCTTTAGAAAAAGTTTTTGATTCCGTTAAAGGTCACAAAGGTAAAATCATTTCCGTGCATGGTGGCGCAGGTCGTCGTGATCCTTCCACTCGCCCTATCCGCGGTGAAATTCTTGCCAAAAATTCCGACATCGTTATTATCACCGAAGATGATTCTCGCGATGAAGACCCCGAAAAAATTGCTGCGGGCTTCATAAAGGGCGCCGAAAAACAAGGCAAAAAATTAGGCAAAGATTTATTCAAAGAGCTAGATCGCGGCAAGGCTATTGAGCTAGCTATTAAGAAAGCTAAAAAAGGTGACTTAGTCCTGATTCTCGGCAAAGGCCACGAAAAAACTATTCTTCGTGCCGACGGCCCCCACGATTTCGAGGACATTAAAGTTGCACGCAAGATATTGAAAACTATTTTCCGCCAGCATAAATGAGATTTAGACCAGATTTTTGAACGTTATTTTTACAACTTAACAATGAAAAAATCTCCCCTAGCGTAGCGACTAAGGAGATTTTTTCTTGACTTATGTTGTGAAAATAACAGGTTCAAAAGTCCAAGCTGGCGGAAAAGAGTTTTCAATATTTAAGGATTATATTCTGCTATGCCGTCTATAATACCATCAGTAGAAATTCCTAATCCACTCGCTATCGCCGCTGCGCACGCCATATAGGATACAGTAGTTTCGCCAGCAATAAACGTCGCCACTGATATTACTTCGGATTTAATAGATAGCGTCGCCTCCGTTCCCTTCGGGTAAAGCTTAGAATTCAAAATCTTCACATCCGCCCCACTTTGCCCAAATACTATTGTCTCTTTGCCACCCTTAAAGCCAGCAAAAGTATCATAGTTCAAATCATCACTATTTAATACTACAACCTCTGGCTTCATATCGAATAGAGTTTTTTCGTTCTCTAAATATTCTTCCGGCTCCATATCGTGTAGTCCCGCTGTCACAAAATTCGTCATTGCGGCTACATTTACTGGTAAACCATAAAATATGTTATCGCGTAGACCTTCCGCTGGTACCGTTACTATTACGTAATTTGCGCCCGCTTTCCATGCATCGCTCAAGAATTTGTGTAGCATGCTCATCTTAAACGGCTGATCGCTTGCCAGTACCGCCACTTGTTCCCCGCTCGCGCGTAAAATCTCGTGCACATAATGCGCCACTATCACTTTGCCGGTAGTGCCAGTAATCGCAATTACTTTCATGTCTTTTGCTGGGTTGCCATAGTAGGATTTTAAAAGCTTCGCCTTTACTTTTTGAGCTCCCGCCCTTACGCCACCGTTTTTATTTTTCCCAGATTTACTTCTCTCACGCTCTTTCATATCTTCATTTTACCACCTTTCCCTAAAATCACAAATCCAGCCCAAATTTATAACAACCTTTATTAAAAATTCTGCAAAACTTTTCATTTTATTAATTTTCTAATAAAAACCAAGCTTGCCAACTCCAAACCGTTTATGATAATATAAATGTATATGAAGGAAGGTGAACCGGTTCTTGGTGGGCCACAGGTATCCCCTGGCAATGTCCAACCAACAAATCCTGGCGTGCAGCCAGTAGGTTTTGAAACCTTGCAAAACACTCAAACTGCCCAAGCCACGCCGCTAGTCTCAACCCCTTCCCCGACTTTTGCGCCGAGTACACCACCGGTAGGAACACAACTCAATAATCCAGCCCCCCTCCAGCCAGCGCCAACCTCTCCGCAAATCCCCCCTCAGCCCCTCCGACAATTCTCTCCTCAATCCACCACCTCACCCGCTGCTCCTAATATGGGCGATATAATCCTCAGCGACACCCCACCCCAAAAATCAAAAAAAGGCCTAGTCATTGCCCTAGTCCTCTTCGTCATCATCCTTGCCAGTGGTCTAGGAGTGTACTTCTTTATTAGTCAAAACGCCAAAAATACCGCCAATACCACCACTCAAACCTTAGCTAGTAATTATCGCGAAGCCTTCAATGAGTATGCGAATTATATCCTCTACGGACAGGATTCATTAGAAGATATTGTGAGCACCTATGAGCCGGGAACTTTCTATTCTATCTGGCAAGCTGCCGACGAAAAAAATAAAGCGTTTTTCGATAAGTCTAAAATACTTTTTGATAGTATTATCGTTCAACTACAAAAACAAGAAAATGATATAGACTTTGTGGTTTTTAATAACTATTCTGACATATTCAATTTTTATTACCTATATAATACGGTGCCCAGAGTATCTAGCATGAATATTTTAGAAAAATATTTGCAAGATGGCAAAGAATCTACATTAGAATACATAAATAATAGCTATAAAGTTTTTGATGAATCATCGGGCTTAGCACAGATATATGGTCGTAATCAAAAAGAAGTAGATCTGTTGACTTTGGATCAAATCGATACCGCCTACTCAAATGGCTGCATTGAAGGTAACACTATTAATGAAGGTTGTTCTAACTCTTTGTGGGCGGAATTTTTGGAGCAAAAAGCCGATTTTATACAAAACGTCAACAGTATTACATATGAAGCTAGCCGCGATGTGGTTTTGGACTGTTTTAATATTTCCGATAAAATTTATAACTTAGGAAAGGGGTAAAATGCGTAGTAGTGAGAGCAGGAAATTCTCAGTTATCGGTTTTATCGTTTGTTTGATAGTTTCGTTTGTCCTGAATATTGGACAGGCTAACGCAAGTGCTCCGGAAACGGCGATAAAAAAATTTGAAGCATATGGCCTATATAATTGTATGACTAGTCGTTTTGAACGTGATTTTACCCAAGAATACGTTGCTGATTCCAGTAATAATTATATAAAGAATTTGATTAAGAGTAGTTATTTGGGGGGAGTCCCGCTTTGGAATGGAGCGTTGGGTCAAACCGATGATGACTATGTTTCTTTACCTGCTGGGCACAATTTAAGTAATGCTAATGATGATAAGATTAGCTGTGTTCATTTGGCGTGGAATCTTGTCGGGTCATCTAATAATGAAAACCCTTATGATAGTTTTGGTGCACTTCTAGATAAATTTGGATACAATAAAGAAAATGCGACAGCCGGATCTTCCGCTAAGTGTGTTGAATATAATTTTTCGATAGCCAATGGAGATCCGTCTCAATTTAGTGATTCTGGCAAGATAACGTATTGTGAGTCTTCTGTTAAGGAGAATGGCACTATAGATATTACGAATTCAAATCCTAGAATAACTATTAGCAGTGGTGACTATCATATAGGGCATATAGATACTAATGACGCCAGTAAAATAACTTATTGTTTTAATAATTTTCAACCATGGTTTGAAAAATGTAGTGATATAAGCGACGACGAAATAGCGGAATCGGTATCGAGAAACCAGCCTTGGAGTAAAGTAACTAATGAATTAGGCACCAGTATAAGAAATTTAATTCAGAGTTATCATAATAAGTATTATAGTGATATGGGATTTAGCACTGCCGCTATAAATACTGGCGGTGGGTATTGGGTGAAATATAATGGCATGGAAAATGGCCAATCTGATTCTAACGATCTTCAGGATATGTATAATTATAAGCTTAATCCTTCTGATGGGTTTAAAAAAGCTTACCAGAACTTCTTTGGTTCAAATTTTGAGTCTTTAGGAGCATCTTATGGCTTCAGTAAATCTCAACAGGCTGCTCTGTATAGTAATTATATACAATCTTATTGGAAGGCCGATACGCAGGCTTGTGCCGATACGGCTGAAGCTTCCAAGTCTGCTGCTGGTGATCTCGCAATCGGTAATGACGATGACGATATTGGGCAATTTTATCACCAAACAAAATTATATAAAAGTGATGGGGCTGCTCAATATTGTTACGTTAAGGCAACCGAAAACCAAGGCGATAAAGTTTATGGCCTTGCGGATAATGTTGTCGGCGGCACATTAAACTTTCCGGCCAATAGTAAAATTAGTTTTGTCGAGGTGGCTAAATGGCTGCTTGATAATGGGCCAGATTCTATCGACCCAGAAGATATAGCAACTTCAACCACTAGTAATACAGACGGCACAAATGGTGAAGTCGAGCCAACCTGTATGAGCAGGGCTGGTACGTCACTGGGCTGGATTTTATGTCCAGTATTGGATGCATTCGGTGGCGCCACGGACTGGGCATACAACAAGCTGGTTGAGCCAGCGCTTGAGATAGAGCCACAATTGTTCACTGGTGAAGGCGACAACACGCGAGATGCCTGGAGAACGTTTAGGGATATTGCTAACATATTTTTCATCATATTGTTTCTTGTAGTAATCTTCTCTCAGCTAACCGGAGTAGGCATTGATAATTACGGTATTAAGAAGATATTACCCAAGCTTATTGTTGCTGCAGTTCTCATTAACCTATCCTATATCATTTGCGTCGTCTTTATAGACTTGTCTAATATATTGGGCAATGGCTTAAGAAATATATTTACTAGATTAGGTTCGCAGCTAACAATTCCAGATTCAATTGAAGGAATCAAAATCGGAGATGTTGCCGGCGGCGCCTTAACGGCTATAACGGTGTTGATTGCTCTGGTTGGTGGCGTAGCCGTAGCTATCACGGCAGCGGGTGGTGTAGTTGCATTCCTGGTTTCGTTACTTGTCGTGGCATTAAGCGCCATCATAGCACTGTTCTTCCTATTTCTACTTCTTGCTGCGCGCGAAGCAGCAATTGTTGTTCTAACTGTTTTGTCTCCACTAGCATTTGCTTGTTATATTTTGCCGAATACCCAAAACATTTTCAAAAAATGGTATCAGCTCGGCTGGCGACTCCTTATGGTATATCCAATCGCCGGGCTACTTATTGGTGGAGGTGATTATGTTTCCAAGTTGCTTCTATCAGCAGGTACTGGCAGCGAAGGGTTCTTTTCCGCTTTTACCGCCATGATTGCTGGCATCGTCCCCATCTTCTTCATTCCTACAGTGCTAAAGCAATCATTTGCCCTAATGGGTGGCTTAGGCGCAAAAATAGCCGGCTTTGGGAAGAGCATGGGTAGCAGGGTTAGCGGTAATCTAGATAAATCCGTTCGCGGCGGCGAAAGGTTCAAAAATTATCAAGCAGATAGAGAAAGAAATAGGAAACTCAGATATGCAAGAAGAACCAACAGGAATCTATCCGATCGTCTAGACAATGGCGAAACTTTAAGCCAGCGCCAGAGGGACCGATTAGCACGAGCCAGGATGGTTGAGAGCGCTGAATATAGTGATGAACTAAAACGACGGGCCATTGTGGACGGCAATCGCTATGAAACCATGAGGGCTGGAATCGAAGCGAAAAGCCGAGATGAAGCTATAAACGATAGATTGGCATTGATGCAAAAGAATGGAGTTAATGGGGGCGCCTACAGTCTTGAAAATATGTATGCTAGAATGCAAAATCTTGAAAAAGCTAGCAGAACCCAAGCTTTAACTGATGATGAGAAGGGTGAAATGGCAGCATTAGCTAGAGGTATGGCATCAAGGCAAGGCGGCGCCAGCATGCTAAACAGTATAATTCGTAGCGCAGGCAGTGACGGCAAGTCAAATTCCAATTTTATGTCTGCTATGGGAGAAATTTATGGTAACGATTCTGCTGTTGCAAGCAAAATGGCAGAGAAAGATGCCGGAGCTAGTGCTTTCACTGAAAAATTTATGCCTAATGGCGCTGGTTACGATGGAGATTTTGCCGCTTACCAGGGCACCAAAGAATATAAAGATGCTATAGACAAACGTATTAAATCTTACTCTGCCGGCCTCAATCAGGGTGGTGCTGCTGTTACTGATTATGTCAACTCTCTTGATAAATCTGACCTCCAGGCGATCATAGATAACGAAGGACTGTATAATAGTTTAGATACAGACGTTAGGAGGGCAATTGATGAACGCACGGGATCAGGACCTAAAGGTCTTAATATTCAACGTACTGCACGTCAAGTTGAAATTGCTGGCGAGAACCAAGTATTCGACGTGCACGGTCTAGATAGCGATACTCTTCTCGATATAGCCACAAATCCTAAAATATCAGACAACGACCCAAATAGGGCGGCTGCAGTAGAGGAGTTAAACAAAAGAGGCATTAAATAATCGCTCTTTCGGCTCCTCTGTGAGAGCTAGTGACGGATCCATAAATCCTAGCTCTCACAGAGGAGCCGAACCACCACAAAAAACACCCCTGACGGGTGTATTTTTAAAATAATGGCGGAAGCGAGAGGATATGTCATCCTCAGTGCTCCCTTCAGAAACAAAACAAGAGAGCAAGCTCTCTTCTTTCGTTTCTGGCGGAAGCGAGAGGATTCGAACCTCCGATACGGTCACCCGCATACTCGCTTTCGAGGCGAGCTCCTTCAACCACTCGGACACGCTTCCGTTACTAATTCTACCATAATTCGCCCCAAATCACAACTCAGCTAACGCTTATGCTATAATATGCCCATGGACAACACCCTCATCATGTGGCTCAGCATCATTGTTATCTCCGCCGCTGGCACTCTCGCCCACTTTCTCTACGACCTCACCGGCGAGCATCGCCCCGTCGGGCTCTTTACCGCCGTCAACGAATCCACCTGGGAACACATCAAAATCGCCATCACACCCACCCTTCTCTGGGGCCTCTACGACGGCTACTACTACGGCGAAAATCCCAACTATTTCTGTGCCAAGCTTGCTTCCCTACTCATCCTTACCATCTTTATCCCTGCCATTTTCTACACTTATCAAAAAATCACCAAAAAGCCCATCCTCTTTATAGACATCACCACCTTTTTCGCCGCCATTATTTTGAGCCAAGCCACCTTCTACGCCATCATCAGCCTAGCTCCCATGTGGCACGCCTTTACCTATCTTTCCTGTATCGGCCTCTTCATTTTCTTCGGTTGCTACATGACACTCACCCTCGCTCCGCTTAAAGCCCCCATTTTCAAAGACCCCATCACGGGCAAATATGGCTTCCGCGCTCATCGCAACTTTTTCAAAAATCTCAAAAAGAAGCGTAAAAAATAATTCCCACATTTTTCAAAAATATGTTATAATAAAAGCGTCACCTATGTGGTGATGCTCATTTAATTTCTAGGTGGATGTCTTCAAAAACATCCACACTTGTGTCGATTACCCCTAAAGGGTATGAAACGCACCATTTAATTACAATTTGTGTGCCCGTAGCTCAGCTGGATAGAGCGTTTGCTTGCGGAGCAAAAGGTCGTAGGTTCAAATCCTGTCGGGCATACCAAAATAAAAGAAGACCCAAAGGGTCTTATTTTATTTTGGTATATTCTACAGATTTGGACCGCAGGTTCAACCGGACGAGTGAGCGAGCAAATAAAATAAGCTCGCTTATTTTATTTCGAGCTACGAGGAACGGACGACTTTCCGCAGGAGAGTCGAATCCTGTCGGGCAATTTTTAAGTTCCCCTATCGGTCATTTCTGCTATAATTAATTTATGCAATGGTCCAAAATTACCGACATTATCCTTATCGCCAGCATCGCCGTTCTAGGCGTCTTCGCCGTCCTTGGTCTCTATCAATGGATAAAGCGCAAATCTCTCAAAAAAGTGGATAAACCCCTCCTTGTCATGCTTGTTCCTCTCGCCTTCATGGCGGCCACTTACATAATTTTCGATAAATTCCTTATCCTCAATACTCGCCCCAACGGCTCTGGCGAACCATCCTTCCCTTCCACCCACGCCATGGTCGTCGCCACTATTTTTCTGCTCACGGCTATCATTCTCCCCAACTACATTAAATCCAAAACTACCCGCGTCATCATGAACATCGTCATGCTACTTTTCATCGCCCTCGTTTCCGTCGGCCGCGTTCTCGCCAATATGCACTGGGTTTCCGATGTTGTCGGTGGCCTAATTTTTGCCGTAATCTTCGCAGTTATTTATTATCTAATTTTAAGGAGAACCAAACATGCCTAGTATCTTTACCAAAATCATCCAGGGCGAAATTCCCTGCTATAAAATTTACGAAGACGATAAAACTTTCGCCTTTCTCGATATCCACCCAGAGTCTAAAGGTCACATCCTGGTCATCCCTAAAAACGAAGTCGACAAAATCTACGAACTCCCAGATGAAGATTATCAGGCCCTCATGGCTACCGTTAAAAAACTTAGCCAACATATGGAAAAACAACTCGGCGCTCGCACTCTTTGGAAAGTCGTTGGCACCGATGTCCCTCATGCTCACGTTCACCTCATGCCTCTAGATGAATCTTGGCAATATGGCCGCACTCTCGAACTCACTCCCAAAGAATTCGAGCAAATCCGCGCTAAATTAGAATATCACAAATAGTAAAAGCCCCGCTAAAGCGGGGCAGATTAAACGGATTTTATTCAGTGATAATTGGCGCATATGGCGGTCTACCGTCATCTACTATAATGCTATAGCCGGGCACCAGTATGGGTTTCCCATCGCTCCCCTCGCCACGCGGCACCATTGCTTCTTTCGGGCCAGATATCACTTCATACCCCTGAGATCTTAGATCTTCAGCTACAGACATTGCGTAATCTCTTTAACTGTGGAGTAAGATTCTCTCATTTTTGGGTTGCACCTCCCTTTATAATTTTCTAGAGCCTCAAAATCAAACCTCCACTATTATCTTATCATATCTCCGCAAAATATGGTAAAATATAACTATGAAATTTGCGAGTAGTTATGAACCAGGAGAATATGAAAGTGATATTTATGGCGCTTGGGAAGCCAGCGATATCTTCGCCCCACCCGTCCCCACGGTGCCCGTAGATAACAACGGCGATGGCAAAGATGACCGTGATAATAAAAACACTTACAGTATTGTCATGCCACCCCCCAATGCCAACGGCAACCTGCACATTGGCCACGGCCTCACTATCGCCGTAGAAGATTCCCTCATCCGCTACCACCGCCTTAAGGGTAATTCTACTTGGTATATCCCTGGCGCAGACCACGCTGGCTTTGAGACCTGGGTCGTTTACGAGCGCAATCTAGAAAAACAAGGTCACACTCGCTTTGAATACGACCGCAACGAGCTTTATGCCCGTGTATGGGATTTTGTCGCTGAGCAACGTGGCAATATGGAATTGCAACTCCGCGCTCTTGGCGCCTCTTGTTCTTGGGATGACCTCACTTTCACCCTAGACGAAAACGTCATCGATCGCGTCTACACCACTTTTGAAAAAATGTGGAACGACGGCATGATTTACCGCGGCGAAAAGCTCGTCAACTTTTGCCCGAAACATCAGACCGCCTTTGCCGATATCGAGGTAGAGCACAAAGATGAAAAAGGCACCCTCTGGGATATTGCCTACACTTATGATGGTGGCGAAATTATCGTCTCCACCACCCGGCCAGAGACTCTTTTTGGTGATGCCGCCGTAGCCGTTAATCCTGAAGATGAGCGATACAAAGATCTAATTGGCAAAACTGTTCACCTTCCACTCGCTAATAAAGAAATCCCGATTATTGCCGACGAACACGCCGACCCCGAGTACGGCACCGGCGCCGTAAAAATCACCCCCGCCCACGATTTTGATGATTTCGAGGTAGGCGAACGCCATAACCTCGAGCGTATCAAGGTGATTTCTGAAAATGGCACCATGATTAATGTCCCAGAAAAATACTACGGTCTCACTACTGCTGAATGCCGCAAGCAAGTCCTAAAAGATCTCAAAGCCGCCGATCTTTTCAGGGGCGAAAAACAGCTCGTTCACTCTGTAGCCCACTGCTATAAATGCGGCACCGTGTTGGAGCCTATGCTCAAAGAGCAATGGTTTGTAGATGTTGAAAAACTAGCCAGCGTCGCCATCAAACATCTAGAGCAAAACGAGATCAAATTCCATCCGGCAAACAAGCAAAAAGTCCTGATTAATTACCTCAAAAATCTCAAGGACTGGAATATCTCCCGCCAGATCCCTTGGGGTATTGCTATCCCAATGTTCCGCCGTGTTACCGATGCTGCCACCGACGAGCCAGATTGGATTTTTGACCGTCGCACTCACCTCAAAGAGATTGAAGTTGGCGGCACTAAATACGTCCGCGATGAGGATACTTTTGACACTTGGTTTTCTTCTAGTCATTGGCCCATTGTTTGTACCGACTGGACGGAAGACAATTTCAACCCCTATTACCCACTAAACGTCATGGAAACCGGCGCCGACATATTATTCGCTTGGGTAGCTCGTATGATTATGATGGGTCTTTACGTCACTGGCGAAGTGCCGTTTAAAGAAGTTTATCTCCACGGCCTCGTATTGGATGCTCATGGCCAAAAAATGAGCAAATCTAAAGGCAATGTCATTAATCCTATGGATCTTGTCGCCAAATATGGCTCAGATGCTTTTCGCCTCGGTATTTTAAGAGGTCGTTCCGCCGGCATGAATCAGGCTTTCAGTGAAAACAGTGTCATTGCCGGCCGCAATCTCTGCAACAAACTCTGGAATATCGCTAGGTTAATTCAATCCACCGTTGACGATAGCAATGAGACGTTGGAAAATGTTCATCAGCGACCTTGCGCGACTAACGAGGAGCGCAGGAGCGAAGTTCCGCCCGTAACGACGGGCCGGAACGAGCGTGTCGTAGATGAATCATTTTCAACGCCTTACTCTACGCTTAACATGGGCGAAGACTGGATTTGCCGCGAAATCAACGATTGCCTCAATCAAGTAGAAAGTTCAATGAAAAACTACCGTTTCGCCGAAGCTATCGAAGTATTATACCAAACCATCTGGGATAAATACGCCGACTGGTTCCTAGAAAGTCAAAAGATCTTCAAAAATACCGGTCTCTTAAAACAGACTCTAGAGACGATTCTTATTGCTTTGCATCCGTTTGCCCCATTTGTTACCGAGGCTATCTGGCAAAATCTTTCCTGGACGGACGGTTTTATTGCTACCGCAAAATGGCCAAATAAGCTTAAATTTGATCCTATCAGCGCTGCCGAGTTTGAAGGCCTAATCTCAGTCGTGTCCGAGGTTAGAGGCACCCTGCAGGCCCTTCCAGGCACCAATAACGCCAAAAAATACAGCCTATTATACGGCAATGATAGCCTCGTAGAGGACAATTTGATGCTTATCCGCACTCTTACCAAGGTTCCGGCCATTAATAGCCTAGACGGCCAGCCACGGGGCCTCAGGCTCGCGCTTGCTAATCACGAGCTATATCTAGATGTTCCCGAAAAGGTTGTTACAGAGTATAAAGATGCTCTTACTGAAAAAATTCTCTCTGTCGGCCGTGAGTTGGATGCATTAAATGCTCGCATGATGAATCCAAATTACGTCAACAAGGCCCCCGAGCACCTCGTCAAAGAAACTAAAGACCAAATCAAAGAGAAAGAATCCCTCATCTCCCGCCTCAAAACCCAACTCGACCTAATCTAGCATCGCTAGTGTCATAAAATGGAGCCATAAAAGACTCCATTTTAATGTTACTGCCGTTTTTCAAATAGTTTAGTTTTTAGCTTAATTCTTTTTAGTCTATTCGTCTACTCTTCTTCCGATTCCACCTCAAGCTTTGGGTAATTATCTTCCAAGGTGAAAGTCCGAGCCTCGCCGCTCTCACTATTAATTGTGGTCTCGCCAGCAAACAAATCATCTTTTGTCCTCTTCTCTAATCTTTCAAGGGAGCGTCTCACTTCTTCGCTATTGTGCAATAGGATCTTATTCTTTTTTATTGCCTCTCTCATTTGCGCCTTTGCTACAGTTGTCCAGCTAGGCCATATAGTTGCTTCTTCATCATCTTGATCTAATAATTCCGAGTAACTAGGAATACCCATAATATTATGATATATAATATCGAGTGCGTCTGGCGTCATAAACTTGTCCGTGTCAAAGAGCTCAAAATCCGGATAATCTCCTAAAAATTCATTCTCCTCATCGGTAAAATCCTCGCCACTTTTTAATTTAGTAGCAATCTGGTCAATCATCTCTTGGTTTTTAAAACTTTTTGCAAGTTTAGATATGACTTCATCATCTGAACGGTACTGTTCATCTTCTTGTATATGCCTTCTTGCGCTTTCGATTTTGTCTGCTTTGTACTCATTAAATGCACGTACATCCCCAGGGTTGTTCTTGTCAAGCGGTCTATATACAAGTCGCTTCTTTCCGTCTTCATTTTTCCTCCATTCCCCAATTTGCCTTCCCTCGAACGACAAATTCTCCCATTGCTCTAATTCTTTCTGCGATCTTTCCACCCAGCGTTCCAGCTCTGCCTGTGCTTGTGTATAATACTTTTCGCCGATAGTTTCGCGTTCTCCAAATGGCGGCATCTCACTTAATATCTCCGCTCCGTTAACGCCCACATTTTCTTCGTGATTTTTTGGAATCTCCTCCATTTTTCCTCTCTTTCCGCCGCACTTACACCTAAACAAAAATGCGACTATTTACTTAGTCGCGAAACCATGATTGCCCTCATGAAGAACAGTCAGCGTAAATAGCCGCATTTTATTCTTCACAAGAAAATGAACAATCATGATTTCGCACTTTCAGTATATCACATTTCTACCGAATGCGATATAATTACCATAGCGAAGGAGAGTGCTAATTAGCTTAAAGGAGATTTTATGCCGCGAAATATCAACAAAATTGCACTTTTCGAAGAAAAAGCTGTCCGCAAAATCTGGGATAAAGACAATGAAAAATGGCTTTTTTCGGCCGTAGATGTCATAGCCGCACTTACGAATAGTGATAACCCGGCCGTTTATTGGCGAGTGCTAAAAAAGAGGCTAAAAGATGAAGGTTCCGAAACCGTTACATTTTGTAACGGTTTAAAAATGCGGGCCCCAGATGGCAAGATGCGTTTGACTGACGTTGCTGACACTGAAGGCATTCTCCGCATCATCGAATCTATTCCCTCTCCTAAAGCTGAGCCATTCAAGCGGTGGCTAGCCAAAGTCGGCGGCGAACGTATCGCAGAAATATCCGACCCAGAGCTTGCCGCCAAACGAATGCGTAGCCTTTACGAGCAAAAAGGTTATCCAAAATCATGGATAGAACAGCGCGAACGCGGAATTGCTACTCGTCACCGCTTGACTAATGAATGGGACAAACGCGGCGCGAGCAGTAGTCACGACTACGCTATTCTTACTAACGAAATATATAAGCATGGTTTTGGCCTCAATGCTAAAGAATACAAAGAATACAAAAATCTTGCCATAGACCAAAATTTACGTGATTCTATGACTAACATGGAGCTAGCCCTCACTAATCTAGGGGAGACTACTGCTGCCGAATTACATCAAAAGAACAATAGCCGTGGCATGAAAGCTCTGCGAAAAGACGCCAAGGATGCAGGCGGCGTTACTAAAACTGCTCGCGAGGCTGCCGAAAAACTCCTCAATTCTCCAGTTGTCACTCAAAGGAATTATCTAGACATCAGTAATAGTTCAGAGGACTCAAATTCTAATCTCCTAGAGTAAGCGATCTGAATATCTCCAGGCTATTTTTTCATCTCTACGCGGGTCACCTCAAGCGGGTGGTTACGACCCCCATTCTTGAGACCATAAGCTCGGCCGAACGGCCCTTGCTCGCGAGGCGCACGAAGTCGTGTGTCTCAAGGATAGGGTGCGACCAGAACCCGCATGAATTATGTGCCAAGATCTCTTTACGCGCAGCAGCATCATACAACTTTCACTACTTTTGCAACATCTGGCTAGGAGTTCTATAACTTATTCCTAAGTGTATACGATGATAGTTATAAAAGTCAATATACGACAGTATTTTATCGTCCATTGCTTTTAGAGATTCACTCTCTAAATAATAGTTGCCAGTGCATTCCTCTTGCAGTGTCCTATTAAATCTTTCTATATGAGCATTGTCATTTGGTCTACCTAATCTAGTATGACGAATTTTAATTCCTCGTTTTTCTAATCTATCTGAAAAGTATTTGCTAAACTCTAGTCCATTATCACTCTGAACTATCCTAAATCTAAATCCGAAGTATTGTTCTGCTTCTATGATTGTATTCAAAGAATTAATTGGTCTTAGTTCTTTATAAACTCTAGCATATGCCATTCTAGTATATAGATCTATTACAGTATAGATATATCGTTTTTGTTTAGTAATTGGATTAAATAGGTGGATGGTGTCAATCTCTACCAAATCTCCAGGATATAATATCCGTGGTCTAGGAATACCTTTATATTGCCTATTACGGTGATGTTTGGGTTTATCCATTCTTCCATGTCGTTTAAGAATTCTACGCACACTAGAGAGGCTGATTTTAATACATAATACTGAATTTATGTGATACCAAATTACTTCAGCACATCGTTTTAGTTGGCTTCTTACGTCTAAAACTAACTGTATGAGATCACCTGAGAGTGTATGAGGGCTTTTTGGCGCAGTGGATAATGAAGGAATACCCCAACATACATTATCCCATCTGAAGTATTCTCCTGGCTTTCTATTTGGGCGATAATGATTTATTAGTACCTTATTACTATTCTGAGCTTGCCATTTCTGATGCCATCGCCAAATAGTACTTCTATTCACTCCGAAACGATTTGCTACTACTCCTACTGGTTTCTTCTCTATAACTAGCATTTTCATAGCTTTACCTCTTGCTATTTCTATGTTCTTACCTGTACAATATGACATAGGTAGGTCCTTTCTTGTTTAAGTGGTATTAAATTAAGTATAGAACCTACCTTTTATGTTGCAAAGGTTGTGAGTTAATACGCCATAATTGATTTCTTTATAATTTTATGTTACAATACCAGAGCACTTTAACAGGATTATTCAGATATTTTAACGAGGTGATATTATTGAGAAGACTTTATAATTGGGACTTCGTTTTCGATAAAAACGACAACCCAATAGAACATCAAAAACTAGCCAAATCTTTCATCGACTTTCTTTACAGTCCCCAAAAGCTTTTCGAGACGAATAAGTCTCTAAAAATCAGGGGTTATGAAAAATTTGGCGACAAACGCGTTATTACGTCAGCAGACATCATGCGCATCAAAAGAACAAAAATAAGCCTACTGGATACTTACAGGATTTGCACTGGGCATTTCGAAAAAATGAGCGGAATTTACCTCATGAAAGACGCAAGAGAACGCTTTTTCTTGTTTTCCCCTCAAGACATGAACCCAGCAACAGCTCGCATCCTCTATGATTCATATAGCGGCTGCGATACCCCACCAACATATATACAAGAATAATCCTATGCCGCCCCGATTTTCATATCGGGGCTTTTACATATACCACAAAAAATGTTATAATACTCAAGTGAATATCTGGGACAATTTACCAAAACCATTTCTAATTTTGGCACCGATGGAAGGCGTTACAGACATTATGTTTCGTCAAGTTATCGCACGTGCCGGCCGACCGGATTTATTTTTTACAGAATTTACCAATGTTTCTTCCTATGCCTCTGAAAAAGGCCGCCACAACGCTCTAGAAAGATTAGAAGTCGCCCCCACAGATAGTCCCATCATTGCCCAAATCTGGGGCAAAAATCCTGAGCATTTTTCGGAAACTTGCCAGGCGCTTGGCAATCTTGGTTTTTCCGGCGTAGATCTTAATTTTGGCTGCCCCGATAAACATGTCAATAAAGCCGGCGGTGGCGCCGCTATGATCAAAACCCCAGACTTAGCCGTAGAATGTTTTAGAAATGCAAAAAAATCTACCTCCTTGCCCGTCTCCGTTAAAACCCGTCTCGGCTGGAGCGCACCGGAAGAATATAAAACCTGGCTACCAATTTTGCTCGCCGAACATCCTGCTGCCCTCACCATACATCTTCGCACCAAAAAAGAAATGAGCAAAGTCCCAGCCCACTATGAGCTAATCCCAGAAATTATTCAGCTGCGCAATAAGGTCAGTCCAGAAACGAAATTAATCATCAATGGTGATATCAAAGACAAAGCTCACGCTCTAGAGCTACATCAAAAATACCCCGAAGTTAACGGTTTCATGATCGGCCGCGGCGTTTTCGCCAACCCCTATTGTTTCACCGACCACACTCCCACCCGCGAAGAATTGATGGAACTTTTGAAAATGCATTTAGACTTATATGGAAAATATACAATTCCCACAAATATTGAGGAACATAAAGGCAAAATCTGCCAAAGGCAGATTCTTGCCGCCGAAGGGGCGGAGCAATGTGATAAAATCTCCGATTATCACATTGCGGAGCTTCCGAAATATTGTGGGAATTGCGAACCTCGACATATTTCATACGAACCACTTAAACATTTCTTCAAAATCTACGTCAACAACTTCCCCGGCGCCAAAGAACTCCGAGCCAAGCTCATGGAAACCCACTCCGTAGAAGAAGCCCACAAAATCCTTTCCTCTCTCTAATTCTATGCTAAAATAACCCTATGGGGTTGACACTTTAACAGTTAATGGCAGTAAGGAGAGAGGAGGGGCTTATGATGAACGTTTCTATTGAAGACATAAAAGTCACGATAAAACTAAAGATTGCTCCAGTAAAGAAGCAATCTAAATAATCTCTAAATCAATTCTACCGCACACTAATTCAAAAGTCAACCCCAAAAGGATAACTACTATGAAAATCGCACTACTAGGCTACGGCAAAGAAGGCCAGGCCGCCGAAAAATATTTCAAGACACATTTTAATGCCGAATGTGATATTTTTGAAAATTTCACTCCCGAAGAAATAAAACAGAGAGATTATTCGTCCTATGATATAATCCTGCGTTCCCCGTCCGTCCCACCGTTAGGGCTACCAAACGAATCTAGCCTCACCAGATACTTCTTCGACCACTGTCCCTGCCCCATCATTGGTGTTACTGCCACCAAAGGCAAAGGCACTACCTGCTCCTTCATTAAATCCATTCTAGATTCACTCGGTGAAGATGCTTACTTAGTCGGCAACATCGGCGCCCCATCTATCGAAATCTTAGACAATCTAAAACCTAGCTCTACAGTAGTTTACGAAATGTCTAGTTTTCAACTTTGGGATTTACAGAAATCTCCCCATATCGCAGTCATCGGCCACCTTGAGCCAGATCATCTGAATGTCCACAAAGATTACGCAGATTATTTAAGCGCCAAAGCCAACATTACCCGCTGGCAAACCGAGAACGATTATTTAATTTACTATTCCAAAAACCCCGAAACCGTCAAAATCGCAGATACCTCTAAAGCCCAGAAAATCCCTTACCCCTACAAAGTCCCACAGGATATTTTAGCAGCCATCCACCTTCCTGGCGTCCATAACCAAGAAAACGCCCTAGCCGCTATAGCTGCAACAGCTAGCTACCAAAATATCTCACCAGACGAATTTATCAGAGAGAAAAAGTCGCAAATTATTGAAGGGCTACGTAATTTCCACGGCCTGCCTCATCGCCTCGAATTTCTCCGCGAACTAAACGGCGTAAAGTATTACGACGACAATTTCTCCACCAACCCATCTTCTACTCGCGTCGCCGTCAATGCCTTTCCAGATAGCAACGTCGTACTCATCCTTGGCGGTCGCGATAAGACCAATTACGAAGATCTCCCCGAAATTTACGAAATTATTAAAGCTCCGCAAGTTAAAAAAGTTATCTTAATCGGTGAATCTGGTCACGAGCTCGCTAGTCGTTATCAAGATAGTCGCTTCACTTTAGCAAATTCACTAGAAGCAGCCGTTCAATTCGCTAGAAAAACAGCAGAAAGTTTAAATAGTGCCGTAGTCATCATGTCTCCCTCCGCCGCCAGCTTCGATATGTTTGAAAATGTTTATGATAGAGGTGAGCAATACAAAAAAGTAATATCTAATTTATAAGCATTGAACGAACCAAAGAGATTTTTAGTAAATCTTAGGAAAATCGAAGATTAAGAAATCTAGATTTTCCGTTAAGAAATTTACTAAAAATATCCTTGCGTGAACGTGATACGCGCATAAATTAGATATTACTTTTAGAAGTTTAATCTACTCTCTAGGCTAGATATAAATGCTTTCTCCGTAGAAGATACCGCAGCAAAGCCTTTAATGCCCGACCCGGCAAACTCACGCGCTAGCTCTATCATCTTAAATTTATCGATTCCCTTAATCAAATTTGGCATACTGTCATATTTCACCACCGCTTCGTTGGTAAAGTAATTTTCGGCATAATAATCCGCAATTTGCCCCACCGTCTGTGCCCCCATTTGAAACCTACCTAGCGCATACGACTTCGCCGCCAGAAAATCCATATCTAGTATTTCACCGTTCAAAGTCTTCATTAGCTCCGTTTGAATTAACTCAAACAAAGCTTCTGCGTTCTCCACATTTACTTCCCCGTCAAAATCCCAATACGAGCTAGAAGCATTTGATGCCACCGACGACCCCATCCCGTATACTAACCCCCGTTTCCGTGCCACACCAAATATCCTTGAATTTGTCGTACCGTTTAGGATATGATTCAAACAGTTCATCGCAAACACTTCATTCGGTTCCAAATGCCGCGGCGTCACTAACGAAAATCCAAAAGTAATATTCGAAGCGTCCTTCCGCCGAATCGACACTGCTTCGCCAGTATGCAAATCTACCACCGGTATCTCAAACTTTTCACCCTCCTTTAGCCCCCATGCGTCCAACATCTTCATTATCTTATGTTTACGCCCCTTAATCTTACCAGCAATAATAAACATCATATTCTTCGCCGTATGTGTCCGCCGGTAATGCTCGCGAATATCTTTTAGTTCAATATTCGGAATCGTTTTAATTCGCTCTGGCAAATCCAAAATATCCTCACCTACCGCCTGCTGCACTCGTGGCCATAGTAGCCTATAATAGTCATTCATGTAGCCAGTCAACTCGGTCTTTACATTGGCTTTTTCACTCTTCAATTCTTCCTCATTAAACTTCGGCTCACAAATCGATATCCGCTGCAAATCCATTATTCTATCCCATTCAAAATCCGCGCATTCCGTTTCGTAACATACCGAAATATCCGAAGTCCAAGCATTATGGTAAGCTCCATTCTTGGTAAATTCCGCCTCAAAGGCCTGCTCATCTTTAAATTTTGCATTTGCCCCAAAAGCCAGATGCTCCACCACGTGTGGTATTTCGTATACACTGTGATTTTTAGCATACATCATCCCCGCCCGAAATTGTATTCTAGTAGACATCACGCTAGCACCAGGGATATCTATCAGCAGCCCTTTTGCCCCATTCTTTAACGTAATTTCTTCCACTGAGTGTTTCATGTAAACCTTATTATATCATATCTTGACCCCTCTAGGAAACGAGTGAAAGAAAAATTTATTTTTCTTTCCGAGTTGACGCCGAGAGGACAACTTTTCGAAGAAAAGTTGACTTTTTACACCACTTATGCTATAATTAGACTATCGGAGTTACTTCCGTTTTGATTTTGATTTCTTCTTCTTAGAAGATTTTTTCTTTACTCCACTCTTTTTCACCGTCGCCTTCTTCGCCGTAGTCTTAGTCGGTTTCTTAAATTCATCGTCCAAGTTCTTCTCGCCTGCCGAGATTTCGTTCACCCCCTTCTCGGTTTGACTTTCTGCCATCTTAGTGAGCTCGCTCTCATATTCCTCACCATCAGTTACATTATCTGCCGCTGCTTCTGCCGGCGTAATGGTTAGCAAGATCTTTAGCACTTCCTCGCGCAAATTCCGCTGCAACCCATCGAACAATTTCTGTGATTCTGCACGATATTCCACCAATGGATCCCGCTGCCCCACACTACGCCAGTGTATCCCTTCACGCAAGTGTTGCATATTCTCTAGATGTTGCATCCATAAAGTGTCTAATACTTTCAAATACACCTCGCGTTCTATCTTACGCATTGTTTCGGCGCCAAATTCCTCTTCCTTCTTGCGATAAGCTTCTTCTACTGCCTCTAGTGCTAACTTTTCGCGGTCTTTTTCTTTGCGTTCAATACCAATTCCGTGAATCAAATCATCGTCAAAGTCGAATACTGCTTTAAATTCTTCGTCAAATTTCTTGTTCACGCGCGAAGAAAATTCCGTCAAGGCCTTGGTTTCGTCGCGCATCAACCGCTTAATCTCTGGGAAGATATTATCACCTTCTAAGATCTTTCGCCGCATCATGTACACCACTTTGCGATGCCGGTTAATCACGTTATCATACTGCACCACATTTTTCCGTGAATCAAAGTTAAAGCCCTCAATCCGTTTTTGCGCTGCTTCTAGAGTCCTCGAAATCGCCTTGGTTTGAATCGGCATATCGTCATCTACCCCTAAGCGTGTCATCAACATTTTTACTCTATCGCCCTGGAAGATCCGCATCAAATCATCTTCACAAGATACAAAGAATTGCGTCGTACCAGGGTCACCCTGCCGGCCGCCACGACCTCTCAGCTGATTATCTACCCGCCGTGAGTCGTGCCGCTCCGAGCCTATCACTACCAAGCCACCTAGTTCTTTCACGCCTTCACCTAACTTAATATCCGTACCACGACCCGCCATGTTGGTAGCCAGGGTAATTGCACCTTTTTCACCAGCCTTCGCAATAATTGCCGCCTCGCGCTCGTTGTTCTTCGCATTCAAAATTTCATATGGTAAATCGAATTGTTCTAGATATCGCGCAATCTCCTCGTTATTCGCAATCGAACCCGAACCCACCAGTACCGGCTGGCCCTTCTCGTGGTATTTCTTTATTTCTTCCGCAATCGCCTTCAATTTCGCTGCCTTGGTCTTGTAGATCAAATCGTCTTTATCTACACGCGCAATTGGCCGATTTGGTGGAATTTGAATTACGTCGAGTGCATAAATCTGCTGAAATTCTTCTGCTTCAGTAAATGCTGTACCAGTCATACCCGATAACTTTGTATACAACCGGAAGAAATTCTGGAAGGAAATGGTCGCCAACGTCATTGACTCTTGTTTTACCACTACGCCCTCTTTAGCCTCTATCGCCTGGTGTAAGCCTTCATTATACCGCCGCCCTTGCATTAGCCGACCGGTATGCTCATCTACGATAATTACTTCGCCAGAGTTCGTCACCACATAATCTTTATCACGTTTAAACACTACCTCTGCCCGTATTGCTTGCTCCAAGTGGTAAACCAACCGCGTATTTTTAGTAGAATAAAGATTATCTACACCTAAAATCTCCTGCATTTTCTCGATACCTTTATCGGTCAAGGTCACAGAACGACGTTTTTCATCAAAGATATAATCATCTGGCGTCAGCCTTGAAGCTACCTTGGCAAATTGATAATAACTCTCTGGATTATCCCCCGCTGGTGCAGAAATAATCAAAGGCGTCCGTGCCTCATCGATCAAAATTGAGTCCACTTCATCTACGATCGCAAAGTTTAAGCCCCGCTGGCGCAAATA
Source organism: Candidatus Saccharimonadota bacterium (assembly GCA_017421325.1). Taxonomy (GTDB): domain Bacteria; phylum Patescibacteriota; class Saccharimonadia; order Saccharimonadales; family Saccharimonadaceae; genus Nanosyncoccus. Next base: position 3,889 of record JAFOJO010000007.1, on the reverse strand, counting down.
CTGCACCTCGGAAGTCATATTGTCGCGCAAATAGTCAAAACCAAACTCATTATTCGTACCATAAGTAATATCTGCCGCATAGGCTTCTTTACGTGTAGCCGGACGAAGATGTCTAAACCTCTCATCTTCGTGCTCTTCATTCTCATACTCAGCATCGTACACAAACGAAGCATTGTTAATAATTACACCCACACTCATGCCGAGAAAATCATAAATCGGCCCGTTCCACCCCGCATCGCGCTGCGCTAAATAATCGTTTACTGTTACCACATGCACCCCACGCCCGGTCAAGCCATTCAAATATGCCGGCAACATTGCTACCAATGTTTTACCTTCGCCGGTCTTCATCTCGGCCACTGCACCTTCGTGCAAAACCATGCCACCGATTAATTGTACATCATAAGGTCGGAGGCCCGCCACACGTTTAGCGGCCTCTCTCGCCACCGCAAAAGCCTCTGGCAAAAGTTCATTCAAAATCTTTACATCACTCACTGGCGGACGTTTCTTGCCAGTCTTATTAATACCCTGCTCGGCTCGCGCTACTTTCAAGGCCTTATCAATTTTTCGCTTAAATTCCTCTGTTTGCTCGGCCAGCTCTTCGTCGCTCATTTTCTCATACTTTGGCTCTAGCTTATTAATTTCTTGCGCCCTCTTCCATAATCGCTTCAAAGTTTTTTTCTGCGCATCACCAAATACGCCCTGTAAAAATTTCGTCAAAGCAGTTTTATCCGCCAACTTATCCGTTGGCCTCTTTTCCTTTCTGACTTTAATACTTTTTGCAGATTTTGCAACTTTTTTCACATCAGCCTTCACAGCCTCTTTAGGTTTTTTCGCCATAAGCCTCCAAACAGAATTAACTTCCCCCTATTTTACCATATTACTTTCTCTTTATAAAGAGTTTACTCCAGCTTTTCTTCTGACGATGCGGCTGCACTTCTAGCTTATATCGCCGAATTTGCCCCAGTAGCTTAGCCTCTACCAAATCTACCCCAGCAAACACGTTTGAGCATTCATCACGCGCTGCTATCACCTTGCCGCCCGGAATGTCCATCGCCACCGAAATTTCATATTTTTCGGTCTTATTCTTCCCGATTTCCGACACTACCACCTTAGCCACTACGTCTTTTTTATAACCCCGTGGTAAATACCGATCTAGCTTACCAATCCGCTTTTCTACATACTTCTTTAAGGGCTCTTCAATCTTATAATCATTACCGCTTAGCTCAATTTTTTCAATCATTTTAAATCTCCTCTCTATTATTTAGATATGGCCGCAAAACCTCTGGCACCTTCAGCTTACCACCTTCCTTAGCGTAATTCTCCAACATTACTACCAGTGCCCTGGCTAGCGGTATTGCCGTTCCGTTCAAAGTATGCACAAATTCCACCGTACCATCTTTGCGTCGCACTCGCACATTGCAAGCCCGCGCCTGAAAATCCGTACAGTTAGAACACGAAGTAATCTCCTGATATTTCTGATTTACCGGCGACCAATATTCCATATCGTATTTTTTCGCCGCTGGTGCACCAAGGTCACCTGCTGCAATATTCACTACATGATATGGTACGCCTAGCCCCTGCCAAATATCTTCTTCAATAGCTAAAATCTTTTCGTGCATTTCTTTACTTTGCTCTGGCAAGCAAAACACATACATCTCTAGCTTATTGAATTGATGCACCCTAAACAGCCCTCGCGTATACTTACCGTACGTACCAGCTTCTTTTCTAAAACACGCCGAATACCCAGCATAAAATAGCGGCAACTTGTCTTCATCAATAATTTCATCCATATGATAACCCGTAAGTGGCATTTCCGCCGTGGCTATCAGTGCCAAATCTTCGCCCTCTATATAATATTCGTCACTTTGTTCGCTAGAACGCGGATTAAAACCACAGCCCTCTAGTACTCTAGAACTTACCATATCCGGCACCGTCATATAGGTAAACCCATGTTCTAATACTTTACTTAAACCATATTGCAATAAAGCGTTTTCCAGCAACGCCAACTCACCCTTCAAATAATAAAACTTCGCTCCCGCCACTTTGGCACCGCGCTCAAAATCTACCCAATCGCGACTCATTGCATAATCCAAGTGATCTACCCCCGTAGCATGATTCTCGCCCCAATGCTTCACTTCCACGCTGTCTTCTTCGCCCCCTAGCGGCACATCATCAAAGATGATATTTGGCACCACCTTTAATGCGGCCTTCAGTTCCGCATCCACTTTCGCTAATACTTCTTCTTTTTCAGCTAGTTCCCGTTTTACGGCTTTACCAGCTTCTATTAAGTCTAACTCTGGCTTACCACCCTTCATCTTACTGGCTATTTCATTGCGCTTTTGTCTTAGCGCCTCCACCTTGGCCAATTCTTTTTTTCTTTTTTCGTCTAAGTCCAAGATTTCCTTAATTTCTATCTTGTAACCCTTCTCTTTAGCAGATCTCTCTACCAAATCTAAGTTTTCTCTAATAAACTTCACATCTAACATACCTTCATTATATCACTATTTATTATTTTCCATATAAATCTGCTATAATAGAGTAATGGAAAATGCATTTACAATCTTACCTATGAGCCAAAATTTCACCATTAACCCAGGTGAAACCACTACTGGCACCATTACTATCGTTAATCCTGTCAATTCTACCAGCGACTTTTCCTATTCTATTTCGGTTTCCCCATATAATGTAATTGGTGAAGATTATCAGGCCGATATTTCTACTATCTCTGCTTATTCCAAAATCGCTGAATGGATCACCATTTCCGAGCCCACCGGCACCGTTGCCCCCAACGAAGCCCGCGAAGTAGAATTCTCTATCACTGTTCCCGAAGATGCCCCCGCCGGCGGCCAATACGCCGCCATCATGGTATCGTCCGACCCATCCAAGCAAGAATCCGAAGGCGTTTCTATTAATAACGTCTTTGCCCTTGCCAGCATCATATATGCCGACATCTCCGGCGAAGTTACCCACGATGGCTCCATTCTTGAGAATAACGTTCCAGAATTCTCTACTACCACCCCTATTTCGGTTGGCGCTTTGCTCGACAATCACGGCAACGTCCACGAAACCGCCATTGTCACACTTAATGTCAGTAATGCCGTCACCGGCGAAAAAATCTTCCCTACCGACGAAGACCAAAACAACCGTTTCTCCGAAATTGTCATGCCTGAAACCACCCGCTACATCAATCGTAATATCGACAACCTCCCAGTACTCGGCATCGTCAAGGTAGAGCAAACCGTTTATTACAACAACGAAGTCTCTACCGTTGTAAAAGACGTTATTCTCTGCCCTATTTGGTTCTTCTGCCTCGTACTCTTGGTTATCGCCTCTATTATTGGCTTTATCACTTTTAGCGTCCGCCACCACCGCCGCAAAAAGTCCAATATTTAATAAGTTTTAACGTAAACTGTATTACAATATTGGTGGGGGAAGTTGCAACGGGAAACCGCTATCCCATAATACTACCGGACCGTATTTTTCATTAATCCCGCCGGCGCTTTCTCTAAAGTAGCAACTTTACAAAAAGAGTTGCGGAAAAAGGCGGAGAGAGGGAACGCTAAGGCTAACGAGCTATACAGCGTACTGAGAAACCGACGTACCTATAGTTGCTGCTGGCGGGCTTAACGTAGCCGGAATAGAAGGCCAGGTCGTAGGCATTACCAGTACTATTAACCGTACTAGACCAGTAGCTGCCGCTGCCACCGAAACCGCTAATAGAAGTACTGCCCACGTCGCCGGACCGCATAAAGTAGAGAGGGGCTGCCATCAATCCTGCGCCAGTATTGGTTTTAGCACCATTGTAGTAGAAGTTAAGGTTAGCGAAGTCGTTATCTCCCGTGTTGTAGCTAACATAGTTTCTAATCTGTGGTAGTCTCCAACCTTTAGG
>JAFOJO010000037.1 GCA_017421325.1 Candidatus Saccharimonadota bacterium | reverse complement strand
TTACGCCGGCAATATTTTTTAGATCATTTGTCATGTTGAGGGCGGAATCGGTGCTTAGATGAGCATCCGATAAAATCATGTGAACATTTTGCAGACCAAAGTTTTCGCTGAGTTTTTGGTTGGCTATGGCAAATGGCATATTGCTAGGCAAGCTATCGCTGATGGTATAGTAAACATTGTCGTTGGTTTTTTGATAGCCGTAAAGGAATGGCGGGATGATGGCGACAAATATAACAACAAATGCGGGGAAGATTTTAACGATTTTGCTGCTGAGTTTGGTGAAATCTGGTAGGATAGCTTTGTGATCTAATTTGCGAAGCGGTTTATCAAAGGTTAAGATTAGTGCTGGTAAAATTGTAACGCTGCCGATAACGCCAAGAATAACGCCTTTGGCCATGACGATACCTAAATCTATGCCGAGCGTAAAGGTCATAAAACATAGCGCGATGAAGCCGGCAACGGTAGTGGCAGATGAGCCAAATACAGAGCTGAGTGTGGCTTTGATGGCGTGCTCCATGGCATGGTCTGGATTATTGTTGGTAGCGAGATGTTCGCGATATGAGTGCCAAAGGAAAATAGAATAATCCATAGTAACGGCAAGTTGCAAAATGGCTGATAAAGCTTTGGTAATGTAGGATATCTCGCCAAGGAAAATATTGGTACCGAGGTTATAAAGAATCATCACACCAATACTTACTAAAAACAGGATTGGTGCGAGCCAGTTGTCTAGCAAAAGTAACATTACGATGAGGGCTAAGGCTACAGCAATTATGATATAAAATAGCTCTTCGTTGCCGGATAGTTCGCGAAGGTCGGTAGTGAAGGCCGACATGCCAGAGACATAGGCTTTGCCGTCTACTACACGGCGTATTTCTTTGATGGCATTGATAGTTTCTTCGGCAGAAGAAGAGGCGTCGAAAAATACGGCAATTAGTGACTCATCGCCTTTATGAAAAGTATTATAAATATTGTCTGGCAAAAATTCGGCAGGCAGGCCGGCATTTTCAATGGTGCCAAGGCCGAGAACGGTATCGACATGTTCTATTTTTTTGAGTTCAGTTTCTAGATTTGCTTCGGCATTGCTAGATAAACCTTCTGTAATGATCATAGAGAAAGCGCCTTTGTGAAATTCTTCCATGAGCTTTTCTTGGCCGATAACAGTCTCCATGCTGTTTGGAAGATAATTTAGCATATCGTAATTAACTTTGGTACTAAACATGCCAATTAGCGCCGGAATAATTAAAATTACGGCGAGTAGCAAAATGAATTTGCGGTATTTTACAACGAATTTTCCCATAAAAACCTATATATTATATATGGTGATTGTATCTGTTAAACAGAGAGAAATCAATAGACATTTTTAGGCACGTGCCTAAAAATGAAGAATTTAGTGTGTTTTTAGGGCTGTTTGAGCTCGTTGGACTTGAATAAAGATGCCAAAATGGTGATTTTGGAGGTTACATCATCTGGCATATCGTGATTAATCCAATCTATGGCAAACCCAAAACATTCGAATTTGAGAAAATCTTTAATGATTTTGCGTTCTGCGGGAGATTGCACAGGGAATAATTCTGGGGGAACAGAATTAAGATACGCGTTGACGGAGTATTCGCAAATATGCCAAAGATGACGTTCGAAAATGGCACGATTGGTAGAATGATAAATGTGGTTAATGGCTTGTTTGTTTTCGCGGGCAAAAGTTACCGCTGCCACAAAACAATCTTCTAGGGAATTAATTTTAGGTGGATGTTTTTCTATGATATCATCAACGATATTTTTAACAACATATTCGATGAGGTCGGCGATATTGTTGAAATGATAATAGAAAGTATTGCGATTAATACCGCAAGTTTTGGTGATATGTTTGATAGAAATTTCGTTGAGTGGATAGGTATTTAGAAGTAGGAGAAAGGTTGAAGCGATTTTTTCTTTGGTTTGGTCGGATTTGGTGTCGGCGTGGGGCATTTTAATCTTCTTCGGGGATGATGGCAAGGTGAGCTTCGTCTAACTGAATTTGGTCTACTGGGGATGGGGAGTTCATCATGAGATCTACGCCGGAGCCGTTCTTTGGGAAAGCTACGATATCACGAATATTTTCTACACCTTCTAGTACCATAAAGATACGGTCTAGGCCAGGTGCGCAGCCAGCGTGTGGCGGGGCGCCAAATTTGAAGGCATTTAGCATACCGCCAAAGCGAGCTTCAACGTATTCGTTGTTGTAGCCAAGGATATTGAAAACTTTATACATGATTTCTGGATTGTAATTACGCACAGCGCCAGAGCAAACTTCGTAGCCGTTCATCACCATATCGTATTGGTCTGCCTTGATGGCTAGCTTTTCGGCATCGGTCTTGGCAGTTTCTAAAGCTTTTAAGCCGCCTTTTGGCATGGAAAATGGGTTGTGCCCAAAGTCTAATTTTTTGTTAGTCTCGTCCCACTCGTAAAATGGAAAATCCATCACCCAGCAGTAAGCGATTTCATCTGGATTTTTAAGATGGAAATGGTCGGCAAAAGAGATGCGAAGTTGACCAAGGATTTTGTTGACTTTCTTTCTGTCGTCTGCACCGAAGAACACGGCATCGCCTTCTTGTGCGCCAGTTTTTTCTTTAATGGCATTTAGCTCTTCGATAGTTAAGAATTTGGCAATAGGGGATTTGGCTTCGCCGTCTACATATAATATATAGGCTAAGCCACCGGCACCGAGCTTACGAGCCTGGTCGGTAAATTCGTCTATTTCGCGGCGAGTGAGTGAAGCACCATTTTTTACACAAATAGCTTTCACGCATTCGGTTTTGAAAACTTTAAATTCAGTGTTTTTGAACACATCGGTTAAATCTACTAGTTCCATACCGTAGCGGAGATCTGGCTTGTCTACGCCATAAGTTTCCATAGCGAATTCGTAAGGCAAGCGTGGTACTCCGCTACCTTCTGGAATGTAGGCTTTGGCGGGTTCGGAATTTATGACAAGTTTTTTATTAGCAAAATCGGTAGCGAGGGAAATATAGAGCGGCTCTATTTCCCTGCGGACGGTTTCGCCGTCTTCTACGAAAGCCATCTCCATGTCTAGCTGGTAGAAGTCGCCGTATAATCTATCGGCACGAGGGTCTTCATCGCGGAAGCAGGGGGCAATTTGGAAGTATTTGTCTACGCCACCTACCATTAATAATTGTTTGAATTGCTGTGGGGCTTGAGGCAAAGCATAGAATTTGCCAGGGTGTAAGCGAGATGGCACCAGGAAATCGCGGGCGCCTTCTGGAGAAGAGTTGGCAAGGATTGGTGTGGTGATTTCGGTAAAATCGTGGTCGTACATATAATTACGTAAGAAGCGGTAATATTCGGAGCGACGCTTTAAGAGATTTTGCATACTTGGGCGGCGAAGGTCTAGATAGCGGTATTTG
>JAFOJO010000006.1 GCA_017421325.1 Candidatus Saccharimonadota bacterium | reverse complement strand
GATAACGTTATGCAGGCAAACTCTGCCTGGGGTGGTAACCAGGAATCTTCTCTTGACGATATTGCTAATGCTAAAACTTGGGATGAATTTACGGCAATTAAAGGCGGTAGTGGTATGAGAAGTACTTGCGATAATAGCGATTTTTGTAGTGCTGCCCTAGGACAAAATCAAAATGTTGCCATAGGCAGTAACGGCTTAACCAAAGAAGAGGCTCAGAAAGTCGCTGATTATTATAATAGCAATGATGTGACGTCTTCAAATTTTATAGACGGAGTAATACCGTCAAAATGTGAGAAATATAATTGCGTTTCTTTTAGTTATTGGTTCGTCTCGGCTTTTACTGATGCGTCAGAAAAAGGTGCTACATCTTCTAATTTATTGGGCAACGGCTCTTATATAGCGGATACCGGGTTACCAGGTATTGGTTGGCAAAATGGCAATGACCCTAAGCCGCTTAGTGTTTTTGGCGGCGCTGGAAGCTCCGCTTGGTCTCATACCGGCGTAGTGGTGGGGACTTTGGAAGACGGCGACGTTATTACTATAGAGGCGGCATACGGAGAAGATGAAAATGGAAATTGTAATGGAGAAAATGCCCAAGTATTAACTAGACCAGTGTCGTATTTTGCGCAAGGCGTTGGCATCCTCGCCTATCCAGATAGTCATTTTACACCAGAAAAGGGGTATTTAGGCAATAAGTCGCTTTATGAGATAATAGGAAAATAGCTATGGAAGAACGGAAGAATGTAGATTATAGGATCGAGCTAGACATGCCAGTCGTGGTTTTTGTTGTTATTCAAATTGTTTTTATTGTTTTTGTCGCTCTTTCTTTGGCGCGACTACTCCGTTCGGATAAGATTAGCTATGATGATACAAAAGAAATTCCTGTTGCGAAAATTGACAATTTGGATTCTGTGACGCATGGAGACTATTTCGGAAGTGCTAGGAGTTTGGAAATGACTTTATTTGAACTAGCTGTTAGGAATTCTGCAGGCAATAACATATCGACATCTGTTGAGGCATTTATACGCGAAGATAGTATAAGAGAAGTTTATTTCGGGAATAAGGACGTTAATTATTTTAGTGCTATTATCGATATTCCTGAATTAGAGCAATCGTACTGGTTTTATAATGAGTATTCAAATGACAAGAATAATGAATATATAGACTATTCTAAAACTTATCGATTATTCTGCCTAGATGATTCGCAAGAAAAAATCTATCCAGATTTTGGCTGCGAGGATGGTTTTGGACTAAAGGGGAGGCCGGAAATCGTTTCAGATTTAATAACCTACTTCGAATTTAATTATTTTAGCGCTAGTTATTCTATGTCCGATAACTCTACAATGATAAAAATATATCCGCACAGTCTAAATATAGATGAAGAAACAAAACAATCGTACATTCAGCAGACGAGGGATGCAGTTTATTCGCTAGGTATTTCTCCGGATTTGTTTGCATATCGTGTTATGGGACCTGGAGATATTGATTTTCATTACCCTCCGAGGGGCTAAGTTTAGGCTAGGCTGCAATGCCGTCAACTCGAGTCCCATTCGGGTGATGCCTAAGTTGACAGCATTGAATACCTACTCTGTTAAAAATTCATATATTTTGCCACAGATGCTATAATAAAACTATGAAACCCGCCGAAAAAGACAACAAATCCTCCAGCAGAATAGACCGCGCCATAGCGGTGGCTAAAAAGGCCCACGATGGTCAGTTCCGCAAAACCGGCGAGCCTTATATTATCCACCCCTTAGCCGTGAAAAAAATCCTCGAAGAATGGGGCATGGACGAAGATACCGTGATAGCCGGCGTATTGCACGACACCGTAGAAGATACCAGCCTCACCCTAGACGACATCCGTAAAGAATTCGGCGAATCCGTAGCCTTTTTGGTAGATGGTGTTACCAAGCTCTCTACCGCCCGCACCGGTATGCGCGACATAGATACTTATCTCCCTGCTACCAAAGATAACTTCCTCCGCCTGATGATCGCCCTAGGCGACGATATCCGCGTACTAATTATTAAACTAGCAGACCGCCTGCACAATATCCGCACCCTTTCCGCTCTCCCGCCAGACAAGCAAAAGAAAATCGCCAAAGAAACTCTCGAGATTTTCGCCCCCCTAGCAGACCGGCTCAATATGGGCCAACTCCGCGTAGAACTCGCCGACCTCTCCTTTAAATACGTTAATCCTAAGCGTTTTAATGAGCTTAGTGCTTTAATTAAAAAGCGTAATAAAACCGCTGAAAAATCCCTCCAAAAAATCAAAACCGAAGTTTCGTCTGCACTCAAAAAAGAGAAAATTAGGTTTGATATCTCTGGCCGCGTGAAGTCAGTTTACTCCCTTCACAAAAAACTCGCCAAACACAACCAAAACATTAACGAAATTTACGACCTTACCGCCCTCCGCATCATTGTAGAAGACATTACAGATTGTTACTTAGCGCTTGGCGTTATTCATTCGCTTTACACCCCTATGAATGGCCGCATCAAAGATTATATCGCTATGCCCAAGCAAAACGGCTATCAATCTCTCCATACCACGGTCATCACCAAGGATAAACATATCGTAGAATTTCAGATTCGTACCCGCGAAATGCACGAATACGCCGAACGTGGCCTTGCCGCTAGCTTCTACTACAATGAGCAAAAGCTTACCGAGAATTATAAAAAAGGGAAGATCGAGCACCTGCCCACCAACCTCCTCTGGATTACCGAGCTTCAAATGACCGCCGCCAAGCTCCGCGAAGGCAAAAAAGTAGATTTAAAAAAGCTAAAGCTCAACCTTTTCGCCGACAAAATCTTTGTTTATACTCCCAAGGGTGACATTATAGATTTGCCCGCCGGCGCCTTGCCGCTAGACTTTGCCTACCGCCTGCACTCTGAAATTGGCGACCATGTAGTGGGCGTCAAGATTAACGGTAAGATGAGCAATCTGAACAAAAAATTAGAACAGGGCGACATTGTTGAAATTCTCACCTCTAAAAATCAGACTCCGAAAACCTCTTGGCTAGACCGCATCATCACCTCTCACGCCCGCCAAAAACTCCTCCACCGCCTCAATCGCTCCAACAAATCCACCCCCGCCGAGCCTAAGAAAAAACGCAAAACCAAAAACAAATAGTTTGTTCAAGCATGTATTAAAATGGTTATGCTATAATAACCAATATGAAAAATGTCAAAATAATAAAATTATCACTTCTGTTTTTGGCACTTGTGATTGTCTTTGAAGTCACTTCGATAGTCATGATAAACGTTCTGAAGGAAAACTTATCGTTTGAACTACTTGGCCAAAAGTCTGTTATTCTTGGAGTGGGAGATGTTTATAATGACTCGGGATACAATGCTCATGTTTTCGATTGGGATATTAATGGCAAAGTGCAAGTTGATAGTAATTTAGACACAGAAGTTATAGGCGACTATCATATCAAATACATCCTCCCATTTTTTAACGAAGAATATCATTTGGAGAGAAATATTGAAGTCGTAGATAATATCCCTCCGACCATTGAACTCGTGGGTGATGGTGAAATCAAATTGTATACCAATGATGAGTACCATGAAAACGGCGCCATAGCAAATGATAATTACGACGGCGATATTTCGGATAAAATCAAAATAGAAAGCAATTTAGATGTTTCACAAGAAGGAGAATATGCTATCAAATACGTAGCATATGATTCCTCCGGTAACAGAAGCGATATTTTAAGAAAAATTATTATAGAAAAGAAGCCAGAGCCAAAGCCGGCACCTATCGTTTATCAGCCTTCTGCCGCCGATCATAACATTAAAGTGCCACTCACGTCTGGGGATCCTATCGCCGATTATGTTGTGTCACACGATTATGATGTTTCGATTGGCTATTACAATTTGGCTACCGGTAAACAGTATTTTTATCAAGCGGATAAACTTTATTATGGCGCAAGCCTCATTAAAACACTGGATGCGGTATATCTATATGACAAAAATATGGTCAATAACGACATAAAAAACTATATAGATAGAGCAATATCAGTGAGTGATAATGATGCGCACATTTATCTAATTAATTATATCGGCAGAGATGCTCTCAAACAGTACGGTATAAGCTTGGGTGCACCAAACACCCTTTCCTATGAAGGCAGTAATTATGGCGACACTACGGTCTCAGACCAACTTGCTTATTATAAGAAAGCCTATGAAATTGCAAAAAACAATAACGATTTTAAATCTCCCTTTGTTAATGATTTTTATAATTATATCAAGATCGATGGCCTCACTACTATGCATAAACATGGCTATTATGATGAGTGGTACCATGATGCCGGGATCATCTTCGATACAGAACCTTACATAGTGGTCATTCTTACTAGGCACGGTAGGGGCAATAGATATGAAGTTATTCATAATTTGACAAATTTAATTTACAGATACCACAAAGGGGAGTTATAATTTATTTAACTTTCATGAAAAATATTACCAATCTACCAAACCCTAACATCACAACATACAACCCGCACCCACAAATCCAAGATTATTTCAAAATTCTATCACCCGAATTTCCCAGCTGGCTTTACGATTATATTAATACAAAAGAAATGTTACGCCAGCAGTTACCTGCGGCACCATTTATTCTGACCTTTTCGAATCAGACTTTTTCTATTCTAACTTAGATCATTCTGTCGGTGTGGCATTAGTCGTTTGGCATTTTACCCACGATAAAAAGCAAACCTTAGCTGGGCTTTTTCACGATATCGCTACTCCTGCTTTCAAACATTGCGTGGATTTTATGAACGGCGATTATATGGCGCAAGAAAGCACCGAAGATTTAACTACGCAAATTATTGAGAATTCGCCCGAGATCACCGCTTTACTAGCGCGTGATAAAATCAAAATCTCCGAAGTAGATGATTATCACAAATATCCCATTGCCGATAATGATACTCCCCGCCTTAGCGCGGATCGCCTAGAATATTCGCTTTCCAATGCGCTCTTTACTTATAAACTTTTAGATTTGGAAGGCATAAAAACCATCTACCGTGATATTAAAATCGGCCAGGGAATTAATGGCATGCCAGAGCTAGAATTTAAAACCAAGAAAATCGCCCGCCAGTTTATTAAAACTACTAGTATTCTCTCGGTTATTTATCGTGAAGACCGCACCCGCTATTCTATGCAATTTTTCGCAGATATTCTCAAAAAATTAAACCAATCTAATCTTATTCAAATATCCGACCTCTATCACCTAAAAGAGACCGAAATTATAGACATCATCAGTCAAACAGATTACGCCAATGCCCTAAATGACTGGCGCAATGCTAAAAAGGTTAAAACCGCCAAAACCGCCCCCAAAGATACATATTGTATCAAGCAGCCCGCCAAAGTTCGTTATATCGACCCACTCTGTAACGGCGCTCGTATGTCTACCTCCTGTCAGCTCGCCAAAAAGATGATTAATAAAAATCTCTCCTATGATATGAACTCCTATGTTTATCTGGACAACATATCTATAAACCCATAAAAATCACCAGACCCGAAGGTCTGGCAATTTTTATGGAGCCGATGGCAGGGATCGAACCTGTGACCTGCTCGTTACGAATGAGCTGCTCTACCAACTGAGC